>JBBSCV010000194.1:0-8004 GCA_038249925.1 Burkholderiales bacterium | reverse complement strand
ATGTCACCTATGCCGGCGACGCGCAGGTGAAGAGTTCGGTGGCCGGCAGCGGCAGCGTGCGCCGCAAGTGAGCTGAGGCTCGGGTTGACCACGAAGGCGGCCACGAAAGCGAGCACGAAAGCGGCCGCGAAGGCGGGCACAAAGGCGGCAGCGCCGCGGGCGGTGGCGACAATGGCGGGGTGAACAGCCCCCCCGCTCTGCCCACCTTGCCTGTCTGGCAGCACCCCGAGTTCGCGCGCGGCGCCCGCGAGATGCTCTCCACCGCCATCGGCATCGCGGCCTGGGGCCTGATCACCGGCGTGGCGATGGGCAAGAGCGGTCTGCCCATCGTGGCCATGGTGCTGATGTCGTTGCTGGTGTTCGCGGGCAGTGCGCAGCTGGCCGTGCTGCCGCTGATGAGCAGCGGCGCGCCGCTGTGGGTGGTGTGGGCCACGGCGCTGTGCGTGAACCTGCGCTTCGTCATCTTCAGCGCCGGCTGGCGGCCTTACTTCGGCCACTTTCCGCTGGGGGAACGCCTGCGGCTGGCGTATTTCACGGCTGATCTGAACTACGTGCTCTTCATGCGGCGCTTTCCCGAGCCCAGGCCCGCCCCCGAGCAGCTGCCTTACTTCTGGGGCGGTGCGGCCTGCAACTGGCTGGCCTGGCAGGTGCCTGCGCTTGCCGGCATCTTTCTGGCCGATGCCGTGCCGGTGCACTGGGGTTTCGGGTTCGCCGGCACGCTGGCGTTGCTGGGCGTGGCCTTGTCGCTGGTGAGCGACCGCGCCACCTCGGTGGCCGCCGGTGTGGCTGCGTGCGCGGCGGTGGCGGCCTATGCGCTGCCGTTCAAGCTGAACATCGTCGTGGCCATTGCCGCAGCGGTAGCGATGGGTTTGCTGATCGACCACAGCACGCCGCGCCGCGCCGCGCCGCTGGACGACAAGACCTGAGAGGCTGAGAGCGGCTGCCAAGATGGACCTCACCGAAGCCTTGATCGCCGTCGTCGGCCTGACCGTCATCACCGTGGTGACGCGCGGCTTCTTCTTTCTCAGCCGGCGCGAGATCCCGCTGCCGGACTGGCTGCGCCAGGGTCTGCGCTACGCGCCGCTGGCGGCCATGGCGGCGGTGGTGGTGCCCGAGGTGGTGATGAAGGGCGACCAGCTCATTACCACCTGGCAAGACGCGCGCCTTTTCGCCGTGGCCGCAGGCGCGGCCTGGTTCTGGTGGCGGCGCGGCATCCTGGGCACCATCCTGGTGGGCATGGCGGTGTTGCTGCCGTTGCGGCTGGGCCTGGGCTGGTAGCTGACCGGCCTTCCTAGAATTCGCGCTTCCCTTCAGGAGATTTCATGAAAGTTCTTCGGCTCGCCGACCTCATCGCGCAGGGCGCCGTCAAGGGCAAGCGCGTGTTCATCCGCGCCGACCTCAACGTGCCGCAGGACCATTCGCCGCAAGGGCAAGGCCGCATCACCGAAGACACGCGCATCCGCGCCAGCGTGCCCTGCATCCGCATGGCCCTGGAAGCCGGCGCGGCGGTGATGGTCACGAGCCACCTCGGCCGCCCCACCGAAGGCGAGTTCAAGCCCGAAGACAGCCTGGCGCCTGTGGCCGAACGCCTGGGGGAACTGCTGGGCTTCACCGTGCCGCTGGTGTCGAACTGGGTCGACGGCGTGGACGTGGCGCCTGGCCACGTGGTGCTGCTGGAAAACTGCCGCCTCAACAAGGGCGAGAAGAAGAACGACGAGGTGCTGGCGAAGAAGATGGCCGCGCTGTGCGACATCTTCGTCAACGACGCCTTCGGCACCGCGCACCGCGCCGAGGCCAGCACCTACGGCATCGCGCAGTTCGCCAAGATTGCCTGCGCCGGGCCGCTGCTGGCAGCGGAGATTGACGCCATCACCCAGGCGCTGGCCAACCCCAAGCGACCACTGGTGGCCATCGTCGCGGGCAGCAAGGTCAGCACCAAACTCACCATCCTGAAGACCCTGGCCGACAAGGTGGACGGCCTCATCGTCGGCGGCGGCATTGCCAATACCTTCTTGCTGGCCATGGGCCTGCCCATCGGCAAGAGCCTGGCCGAGCCCGACCTGGTGGCCGAGGCCAAAGCCGTGATCGACGCCATGCAGGCGCGCGGCGCGGCAGTGCCCATCCCCACCGACGTGGTGGTGGCGCAGCGTTTTGCCGCCGACGCGCCGGCCACCGTGAAGGCCGTGGCCGACGTCGGCCCTGACGACATCATCCTCGACATCGGGCCGGACACCGCGGCCGTGCTGGCCGCGCAGCTGAAGGCAGCCGGCACCATCGTCTGGAACGGCCCCGTGGGCGTGTTCGAGTTCGAGGCCTTCAGCCATGGCACCGAGGCCGTCGCGCGTGCGATTGCCGACAGCAGCGCCTTCAGCATCGCCGGCGGTGGCGACACGCTGGCGGCCATCGCCAAGTACGGCATCGAGAAAGATGTGGACTACATCAGCACCGGCGGCGGGGCGTTCCTCGAAGTGCTGGAGGGCAAGACCCTGCCGGCCTTCGAAATCCTGATCCAGCGCGCGGCTGGCTGAGCGCGTCGCGGCGCGTCACGGCTAGAACGGTGGTGCGCGGCCGATAATCTGCCGTTCCCTGTTCCCCGGAGCTTGACCCCATGACGCGTGCCACCAAGATCGTCGCCACCCTCGGCCCGGCGTCCAGCGACCCCGTGGTGCTGGAGCGGCTGCTGCGCGCGGGGGTGGACGTGGTGCGCCTGAACTTCAGCCACGGCAAGGCGCAGGACCACACGGCGCTGGCACAACTCGTGCGCGAGGTGGCGGCGAAGGTGGGCAAACCCATCGCGCTGATGGCCGACCTGCAGGGCCCGAAGATCCGCGTCGGCAAGTTCGCCGACGGCAAGGTGATGCTGGAACCGGGTGCGGCTTTCGTGCTGGACGCGCAGCGCACCGAGCCGGGCGATGTTCATGCCGTCGGCCTGGACTACAAGGAACTGCCGCGCGACGTGCGGCCCGGCGACACGCTGCTGCTCAACGACGGCCTCATCAAGCTGACGGTGGAAGCGGTGCGCGGCGAGCAGGTGCACACCAAGGTGGTGCTGGGCGGCGAGCTCAGCAACAACAAGGGCATCAACAAGGCCGGCGGCGGCCTCACTGCGCCGGCGCTGACCGCCAAGGACATGGAGGACATCAAGACCGCGGTGGGCTTCCAGTGTGAATACCTGGCGGTGAGTTTCCCGAAAAACGCCACCGACATGGAGATGGCGCGCCAGCTGGCCAACGTGGCCGGCGAGGCCACGCGCCACAAGCCCGCGATGATCGCCAAGATCGAGCGCAGCGAGGCCATCCCGCACCTGGAAGCCATCTTGAAGGCCAGCGACGGCATCATGGTGGCGCGCGGCGACCTGGCGGTGGAGGTGGGCAACGCGGCGGTGCCGGCGCTGCAAAAACGCATGATCCGCATGGCGCGCCAGTTCGACAAGGTCGTCATCACCGCCACGCAGATGATGGAAAGCATGATCCTCGCGCCGGTGCCCACCCGCGCCGAGGTCAGTGACGTGGCCAACGCCGTGCTCGACGGCACCGACGCGGTGATGCTGAGCGCGGAAACCGCTGCTGGCCGCTACCCGGTGGAAACGGTGGAGCAGATGGCCGCCATCGCGCTGGAAGCCGAACGCGCCGAAGAAGTCAATTTCAAGGACGACTTCATGCAGCGCCACTTCGGGCGCATCGACCAGAGCATCGCCATGGGCGCGCTGTTCACGGCGCACCACCTGGGCTGCAAGGCCATCATCGCGCTGACCGAAAGCGGCAGCACGGCGCTGTGGATGAGCCGGCACAACATCCACGTACCGATCTTCGGCATGACGCACAAGCACAACGCCGAACGCCGCATGGCGCTGTACCGCAACGTGCAACCCATCCTGATGCCGATCCACAACGACCGCGACCAGGCCCTGGCCGAGGCCGAGCAGCTGCTCGTGGCGCGTGGTGTGTTGAAGCCCGGCGACACCTACGCCATCACCTGCGGCGAACCCATGGGCCACCCGGGCGGCACCAACATGCTGAAGGTCTGCCAGGTGAAGTGAGTGGGGGGTTTCGGGATAACCCGGGGGCGTGAAGAAGCTGCCGGTCGATGCCCCCCCTGGGTTGCGGGGGAGATGGGCGTGATGCAGGTCACGGGGCCCGCGATCCACTTGTGTCGATGCGACCTTCTCGTTAGTGTCAGGTTTCGCGCGGGGGAGCGGGCCGTTACAGGCCTCGCGAGGGCCGCGCTGAACACGACATGTCCCACCACCAGCCAGGAGAGAACTTTGAAGAAGCATCTCATTGCATTGGGTCTTGCGGCTGCCTTCGGGCAGGCGCAGGCCGTTGACCTGTTCAGCAACGGGGCCGCGGTAGCGGGCACGCCGCCGATTTCCGTCATCCGTACCGGGGGCACGCTGTTCGGCGCTGGCGCCCAGGGCAACCTTTCCAATTTCGTGGCCGACGACTTTGCGGTCACCGGCCCGGGCTGGAACGTCGCCAGCCTGAGCTTCTTCTCCTACCAGTCGTTCGCGGCCAGCGCGTTTACCTTCACCGGTGTGAACTGGAGCATCGTCTCCGGTGACGTCACCTCCGGCACGGTGGTGGCTTCGGGCACCACGGCAGCCGTGAATGGCGGCCTGGCCGGCTACCGCGTCACCGCCACGACGCTGACCAACACCGACCGCGCCATCTTCCGCATCAACCTCGATGTGCCCGACTTCACGCTCGGCGCCGGCAACTACTGGATGCGCTGGGGCCTGACGGGCACGGCGACATCGGGCCCGTGGCAGCCGCCCACCGCCGACGGTGCCTTCGGCAACGGCTCGCAGAGCATTTCCAACGGCGCCTTCGCCAGCGTGGTGGATGCAGGTGACGGCCTGGGCGTCGAGTTCCCGTTCATCATCGCGGGCAGTGTGGTGCCCGAGCCCGGCACCTGGGCACTGATGATCGCCGGTGGTCTGGCCGTAGTGGGCGCAGCGCGCCGCCGCCAACAGAAGAACTGAGGCAGCGCCGGGTTCGCCCGGCTCCGCTGAACGGCCCGCCGGCTTTGCGCCTGGCGGGCCGTTTCTTTTTCAGTCGTAGCGCAGCGAGAGCCCGGTCACCAGCGTCAGGTCGGTGCCGCGCTGGCCCGGCGCCGGGCGCGTGGTGTGGCGCACGCTCAAGCCGGTGCTGAGGCTCATGCGCTCGCTCACCGCCACCGAGACCTGACCGTCGAATTCGGTGCGCACGAGGCCACTTTCGCGCAGGCTGGGCAGCAGCACCAATTTCTGCCGCAGCGTGGTGCTGGGGCTCAGGCGCAGGTTGGCCTCTTGCGCCACGATCAGCCCGGTGTCTGCGAAGCGGCTGCGCAGCACGCCGTCGAAGTCGACCGGGCGCTCATAACGCTCATTGGCCACCGCCACGCCGGCCCAGACATCCCAGAACTCGCCCGGTGTGCGCAACAGGTGACGGCCGATGCCGGTGCTGAAGGTGATCCGGTCGCGCGTGTTGGCCGGGCGGTCGGTCAGCCCGGCGGCCTGCACGAAGGCAAAGCTGGTGCGCCAGGGCTCGATGTCGCCGTTGTACTGCGAGCTGACCAGCGCGCGTTCGCCGGTTCTCTGGCCTGCGCTGTCGGTGTAGAGCAGCTGGCCGAGTGCTGACCACTTGCTGCTCTCGGTGGCGCGCACGCCATCCAGGCTCAGGTTGAAGGCGGTGCTGCGGGTGTTGCCGCTGTTCACAGTGAGGCCAGCGGTGGTGAGAGAACGCCATTGGCCGTCGGGTTTGACGGTGACCTGGCTGTGGGCCGGGCTCATGAATGCGAGAAACGGCGCCAGCAAAAGTGCTGGCAACAGCGCTGGCAACAGCGATGGAGACAGCGCTGACAAGGTTCGAACAAGGGCGGGTTGGGGTGTGCGGTAGTTATTGATCGTCATGCCATCAGGTTTGCGTCGGCGGCCATGGTCGGGCCGACACTGGCCACCATGGCCTGCACACCCCGGTTCATGCCCACCGGCACCAGCAACAAGCCGGGATTGTCGCGCTGAAAGACGCGAAACAGCTCGTCGGCGAAGCCGTGGCCGATGTCGTCCACGCCCTCGAAGCTGAGCTCGGCACGCCGAAACCCGGCCAGGCGCGCCGCGACACGGCGTGCATCGGCCCGGCTCGCGAGGTAGCGGGCTTCACCGCCCAGCAGGTGCAGCGGCACCTCGGTGCGGTCGAAGTCGTAGCCGCCCTGCAGGCTGTGTGCGCGCAGCACGACGTCCAGCGTGCGCGGAGTGTCGAGTTGAATCGCCAGGTAGATGCTGGTGCCCTGCCGCGCCGCCGGGCGGCCCGCCCGCCACGAACGCTGTTCCCAGCTGCGGCACTGGAACGCTGCTTCATTGGCGTGGATGTCGAACACATCCGCCAGGCGCGAGCTGAAAAAGAGCCCGTGGCCGCTGTGGCGTTCAGGCGCACTGGTGAGCTTGCCCTTGCTCAGTTCCAGCATCGCCAACTGCGGCTCGGCGATGGCAAAACTTTGTGCGATGCGCTCGAAGAGGCCGCAACCGTCGTCGCTGACCAGCAGCTGCACCTGCAGCGGCGTCTGCCGCATCGACACCGTGACCTGCTGGCCGCCGCTGTGGTCGATGGCGTTGTTCAGCAGTTCCGTGAAGGCGTGCTGCGCCATGCGTTGCACCTCGGGTCTCAGCGTGAAGAAGGGGGCGAAGTCATGCCGCCAGGGCTCGTCTTCCTGCAGACCGGCGAGCCCGTAGCGCTGCACCACCTGGCGCAGGGCGCCGGGGCCGTAGCGCGGGCGGCGGGCCGTGCCACTGGCCTGCAACCACTGCATCGCCACCAGCTTGCGCATCAGGCCGTGCGCGCGGCGGCGGCTGATGTCCAGGCGCGCCGCCAGCGCTGCGGGCAGGTCATCGGCGTGCTGCATCGCAGCGGCGGTGATCCATTGCGTGAGCGGTGCGAGTGCGATGCGAGCCATGGTGCGGGTTCCGAAGCGCCAGCGTGCGGCCGGCCAGGACCCCAGTGTCAGCGCCGCAGGCGGCAGCTTGAAGGCAAGAAGCGGGTGCATAGCCGGCCTTTCCTGCCGGGAATGCATGCGTGAAGCGTCACGGCCTGCGCGGGCCCGGTGGCTCACTCGCGCCGGGGCACAGGCCTAGAATCGCGGAGTTACAGCGTGGTTACAGCGCGTGGCTTCTTCCTGCAATTTCCATCCGCGCCACGACGGCCATCCACGCTGCGCGCAGTGACCCTTTCCATCACTTCCGGAGACCTCCATGCCTCTCGTTTCGATGCGCCAGTTGCTCGACCATGCCGCTGAAAACGGCTATGGCATCCCGGCCTTCAACGTCAACAACCTCGAACAGGTGCAGGCGGTGATGACGGCCGCCCACGAGGTGGGTGCGCCGGTCATCCTGCAGGCCAGCGCCGGCGCGCGCAAGTACGCGGGCGAAGCTTTCATCAAGCACCTGATCCAGGCTGCGGTAGAGGCCTACCCGCACATTCCGCTGGTGATGCACCAGGACCACGGCCAGACGCCCGCCATCTGCCAGGGCGCCATCGACCTGGGTTTCGGCTCGGTGATGATGGACGGCTCGTTGCAGGCCGATGGCAAGACCCCGGCCAGCTTCGACTACAACGTCGAAGTCACGCGCAAGGTGGTCGACATGGCCCACGCCGTGGGCGTGACGGTCGAAGGTGAACTCGGCTGCCTAGGCAACCTGGAAACGGGCGAAGCCGGTGAAGAAGACGGCATCGGCGCCGAAGGCAAGCTCGACCACAGCCAGATGCTGACCGACCCCGAAGAGGCCGCCGTGTTCGTGAAGGCGACGCAGCTCGACGCGCTGGCCATTGCCATCGGCACCAGTCACGGCGCCTACAAGTTCAGCCGCAAGCCGACAGGCGACATCCTGGCCATCGGCCGCGTGAAAGAGATCCACAAGCGCATCCCCAACACCCACCTCGTGATGCACGGCTCTTCCAGCGTGCCGCAAGAGCTGCTGGCCATCATCAACCAGTACGGCGGCAAGATGAAAGAGACCTTCGGCGTGCCGGT
>JBBSCV010000193.1:0-8102 GCA_038249925.1 Burkholderiales bacterium | reverse complement strand
CAGTCGCGCTCGAAGGTGCGCGGGTAGCTGTCGAAGTCTTCGTGCGGCGCAAACTGCAGCCGGTTGACGAAGATGCTGGCCACCACCGGCACGCCTTCGTCCGCCGCCGCGCGGGCCTGGCGCACCAGGGCCAGGTGGCCTTGGTGCAGGTTGCCCATGGTGGGCACGAAGGCGGGCCGGGGCGCCGACTTCAGCGCTTCGCGCAAAGCAGCGATGGTGCGCGCGACCTGCATCACTGGTAGCCGTGCAGCACGGCGTCTGGAAAGCTGCCGTCCTTCACGGCGGCGACATACCGCCGCACTGCATCGGCGACCGGGTTGACGACGGGGTTGACCACAGCGTTGGCGCCTGTGCCCAATTCACCGATGAAGTTGCGCACGAAGCGCGGCACGTTGTCGCCGTTCAGGCCCAGCATGTCATGCAGCACCAGCACCTGGCCGGCTGTGCCAGGCCCGGCGCCGATGCCGATGACGGGAATGGGCAAGGCTTTCTGCAGTTCGGCCGCCAGCGCGCTGGGTACCAGTTCCAGCACCAGCAGCGCCGCGCCGGCTTCGGCCAGGGCCTGGGCATCGGCCAGCAGGCGCGCGGCCGCCACGTCGTCACGGCCCTGCACACGCCAGCCGCCCAGCGCGTGAACAGACTGCGGTGTCAGGCCCAGATGGGCACACACCGGAATGCCACGCTCCACCAGCGCCGCCACCACCGGCACCGTCCAGCCGCCGCCTTCCAGCTTCACCATCTGTGCGCCGGCCTGCATCAAGGCCACAGCACTTTCGATGGCCTGCGCCGTGCTCTGCTGGTAACTGCCGAAGGGCAGGTCGGCAATCAACCAGGCGCTGCGGCGGCCGCGCGCAACGCACGCGGTGTGGTACGCCATCTCTTGCAGCGTCACGGCCAAGGTGCTGTCGCGGCCCTGCAGCACCATGCCCAGAGAATCGCCCACCAGCAGCACGTCGACACCGGCCTCGTCCAGCACCGTGGCGAAGGTGGCGTCGTAGCAGGTCAACATCGCCAGCTTTTCGCCGGCGGCATGCATCGCGCGCAAGCGGTGCAACGTGAGGGGTTTGCGGTTGCTCATCTCTGGCTCGGCTTCGTGGTCAGGCGCCACGGGGCGCGAAGCATAAGGCCCTGGTGCAACGCAGTGACACGCCTGCTCACACGACGCCTTGCCGGCCAGCGGGGCGGACGCTTCAGCCCAGCGCGGCCACCACCTCGGGCGGCGCCTGCACGAGTTCGATCAACACGCCTTCGCCGGCGATGGGGAAATCGTCGCTGGCCTTGGGGTGGACGAAGCAGATGTCATGGCCGGCGGCGCCCTTGCGGATGCCGCCTGGCGCGAAACGCACGCCGTGGGCCGTCATCCATTGCACGGCCTGGGGCAAGTCGTCCACCCACAGGCCGACGTGGTTCAGCGGCGTGGTGTGCACGGCCGGTTTCTTCTCGGGGTCGATCGGCTGCATCAGGTCGACTTCCACCGCATGCACGCCCTGCCCCAGCGCGCAGATGTCCTCGTCGACGTTCTCGCGCTCGCTGACGAAGGTGCTCTTCACCTGCAGGCCGAAGATATCGACCCACAGCCTTTGCAGTCGCTGCTTGTCAGGGCCGCCGATGGCGATCTGCTGCAGGCCGAGAATGCGGAAGGGTTTGGCGCCGCTCATGCCGATGGTTTGGCCGCGTTGCCGGTGATCTTCAGGTCCAGCCGCTGCAGCAGCGCGCGGTCGCCGGCAGCGTCCGGGTTGCCGGTGACGAGCAGCTTGTCGCCGTAGAAGATGCTGTTGGCGCCGGCCATGAAACACAGCGCCTGGATGCCGTCGCCCAGTTCACGCCGGCCGGCCGACAGGCGCACACGCGACTTCGGCATCGTGATGCGCGCGGCGGCGATCACACGCACCACCTCGAAGGGGTCGAGTGGCGGTGCATCCTTCAAATCATCGGCCAATGGCGTGCCTTCCACACGCACCAGGTCGTTCACCGGCACCGATTCCGGCGGCGGGTTCAAGTTGGCGAGTTCCGCCACCAGACCCGCACGTTGGTCGCGCGTTTCACCCATGCCCACGATGCCGCCGCAGCACACGCTGATGCCGGCTTGGCGCACGTTCGCCAGCGTGTCAAGCCGGTCCTGGTATTGCCGCGTGCCGATGATGGTGGGATAGAAATCGGGCGCGCTGTCGAGGTTGTGGTTGTAGAAGTCGAGGCCGGCCTCGGCCAGCGTGCCGGCCTGTGTGGGCGTCAGCATGCCCAGCGTGGCGCAGGTCTGCAGGCCGAGACCCCGCACGCCGCGCACCAGCTCCGCGACCTTTTCGACGTCACGGTCGTTGGGGCTGCGCCAGGCCGCGCCCATGCAGAAGCGTGTGGCACCGGCTTCCTGCGCAGCGCGTGCAGCTTCCAGCACCGCATCAGGCGCCATCATCTTGCTGGCATCGACGCCGGTGTCGTAGTGCACGCTCTGCGGGCAATAGCCGCAGTCTTCGGGGCAGCCGCCGGTCTTCACGCTCAAGAGACTGGCCAGTTCGATGTCGCCGGCCGGCCAGTGTTCGCGGTGCACGGCGTGGGCTTGTCGCACCAGGTCCAGGAAGGGCTGCTGCATCAGCGCCAGCACGGCTTCGCGCGTCCAGGGGCCGGCGGCGGGAGCCACGGCTTTGGTGGGGCGGTGCAGTTGGATCGGCTTTTCAGCCAGATCGGAAACGAGGGCTGCGGTCATGGCGGGCTTTCGAGAAAGTGGCTTCAGGCGAAGCTGAGGATAGGTTGGTCGACGGCAAGACTCTCGCCCTTCTGGGCCAGCACTTCGGCCACGAAGCCGTCTTGCTGCGCCGTGAGGATGTTCTCCATTTTCATCGCTTCGATGACGGCCAGTCTTTCGCCGGCCATCACCTTCTGGCCGGGCACGACCGCCACGTCCACCAGCAGGCCGGGCATCGGCGAGAGCAGGAACCTACTCATGTCGGGCGGCGCCTTGAAGGGCATCAAACGCAGCAACTCGGCCGCGCGGGCGCTCATCACCTGCGCGTCGATGCGCAGACCGTTGTGTTCAACGCGCAGCCACAGGCCGTGGCGCTCGACCTGCGCGGTGAAGGGCTGGCCGTTGCACACGCCCTGCGCGCGGATACCGCCGAACTGCCAGTCGCAGTCGATGCTGTAGCGCGTGCTGCCCATTTCCAAGGTGACCTCGCGCGGCGCCGCCGGGTTTGCCACCGTTTCCGCAAAAGCACCCTGAATGCGCACCGGCACATAGCTGTGCCGACCACCTTCACCCCGCACCACCACCACGAAATGCTCGCCCAGCTTGACGCCGTGGCCGACCAGCTGGCCGCTGATGCCCGCCGCGCGGTCGCGGTAGCGGCGCCAGGCGGCCGCAGCCAGCGCCTGCAGGAAGCCGGGGTCGTCGTGCGGCACGTCCTCGGCGCGAAAACCCTGGCCGTAGTTTTCGGCGATGAAACCCGTGTTGAAGTCGCCCGCGACGAATTTCGGGTGCGCCAGCAGCGCCGCCTGAAAAGGAATGTTGCTGCTGACACCCCGGATGACGAAGCCGTTGAGCGCCTCGCGCATCCTCGAAATGGCCTCGGCGCGCGTCGGCGCATGCACGATGAGTTTGGCGATCATCGAGTCGTAATGCATCGGAATCTCGCCGCCTTCACAGACGCCGGTGTCCACGCGCACACCGCCGCCTTGCGGCACCGGCATCGCGGCTTCCATGGTCTGCGGCGGCGGCATGTAGCGCACCAGGCGCCCGGTGGAAGGCAGGAAACCGCGAAACGGGTCTTCGGCGTTGATGCGGCATTCCATCGCCCAGCCGCGGCGCGGAATCTCAGCCTGCGTGAAGGGCAGCTTCTCGCCGGCTGCCACGCGAATCATCATCTCCACGAGGTCGATGCCGGTGATGCTTTCCGTCACCGGGTGCTCCACCTGCAGCCGCGTGTTCATCTCCAGGAAATAGAAGCTCTGGTCCTTGCCGACCACGAATTCCACCGTGCCTGCGCTCTGGTAGCTCACGGCCTGGGCCAGCTGCACCGCCTGCGCGCCCATCGCGGCGCGCGTGGCCTCGCTGATGAAGGGCGACGGTGCTTCTTCGATGACCTTCTGGTGGCGGCGCTGGATGCTGCATTCACGCTCGTGCAGGAAGACCACGTTGCCGTGCGCGTCGCCCAGCACCTGGATCTCGATATGGCGCGGCTCTTCGACGTACTTCTCGATGAACACCCGATCGTCGCCGAAGCTGTTGCGCGCCTCGTTGCGGCAGCTGCTGAAGCCCTCGAAGGCTTCCTTGTCGTTGTGCGCCACACGCAGGCCCTTGCCGCCACCGCCAGCGCTGGCCTTGATCATCACCGGGTAGCCGATGTCCTGCGCGATCTTCACGGCCTGCTCGGGCGTGTCGATGGCCGCGTTCCAGCCCGGGATGGTGTTGACCCGGGCCTCGATGGCCAGCTTCTTCGACGCGATCTTGTCGCCCATCGCGGCAATGCTGTGGTGCTTGGGGCCGATGAAGACGATGCCCTGCTCTTCGACGCGGCGCGCGAAATCTTCGTTCTCGCTGAGAAAGCCGTAGCCCGGATGGATGGCCTGCGCGCCGGTGGCCTTGGCCGCCGCGATGATCTTGTCGGCGACGAGGTAACTCTCGCGCGATGGCGCCGGGCCGAGCCGCACGGCCTCGTCGGCCAGTGCCACGTGGCGCGCATCGCGGTCGGCGTCGGAGTACACCGCCACGGTCGAGATGCCCATCTTCTTCGCGGTGTTGATGACGCGGCACGCGATCTCGCCCCGATTGGCAATCAGGATCTTCTCAAACATGGTGGTTCTCCACGGGGAACAGATCATGGCCGGCGACCATGGCTTCAGGGCACCGCCGTCATCGCCGCTGCTTTCACGGCACCGGCATCGAAAGTCACCGTGGTCGAGCAGCCCGCAGCGGCGGCGATGCGTTCGATCAAGGCATCGGAAAAATCGGCACCGGTGCCGGTGAAACGATGCAAGGCTTGCGTGACGACCTCGGCACGGTCGACCACCAGTTCCTTGCTGCGCAGCAAGGTGTCGAGCACGGTCGCGATCTGCGCGCGGCTGAGCGCATAACTGCCGGACAGCACCCACACCAGTTCCACCAGCGCCACCACCGGCACGAAGCCGGGTTCGTCGGGCGTCAGCGCCTCGATCAGCCTGGTCGCGCGCGGCGACTGGCGCGGGTCGTCCTGCATCACGTAGCGAACCAGCACGTTCGTGTCCAGGCCGATCACTTGCTGCGGCCCGCAAGGGCCCCGCGCTCGGCGATGGCACGGTTCATCTCGGCGATGGACACCGTGCCTCGGGGCTTGCCGAACAATCCCTTCAATTCACGCACCGAGCGCGTGGCCGCGACGAGCTCGAAGCGTCCTGGCTCGACCTGCACGAACTCCACGCGGTCGCCCGCCTGCACGTTGAGCAAGCGGCGGACGTCGGCCGGAATGGTGATCTGGCCCTTGCTGGTGAGGGTGGCGGTGGTCATGAAGCGGGCTCCGAGAAACTTCCTTACTTGATTGTAAGGAACATGCTGTTGATAGCGAACTCAGCCCGTGCGCGCTCAGAGATCAAGCTCACAGCGGGATGTTGCCGTGCTTGCGCCACGGGTTCTCGAGCTTCTTGTCCTTCAGCATCGCCAGGCTGCGGCAGATGCGCTTGCGCGTCTCATGCGGCTGAATCACATCGTCGACATAGCCGCGGGCGCTGGCCACGAAGGGGTTGGCAAATCGCGCCTTGTATTCGGCTTCTTTCGCGGCCAGCTTGGCAGGGTCGCCTTTGTCTTCGCGAAAGATGATCTCGACTGCACCCTTGGCACCCATCACTGCAATTTCAGCGTGAGGCCAGGCGAAGTTCACGTCGCCACGCAGGTGCTTGCTGCTCATCACGTCATAAGCGCCGCCGTAGGCCTTGCGCGTGATGACGGTGACTTTCGGCACCGTGCACTCGGCATACGCATACAGCAGCTTGGCGCCGTGTTTGATGATGCCGCCGTACTCCTGCGCAGTGCCGGGCATGAAGCCCGGCACATCGACGAAGGTCACCACGGGAATGTTGAAGGCATCGCAGAAACGCACAAAGCGCGCCGCCTTGATGCTGCTCTTGATGTCCAGGCAACCGGCCAGCACCATCGGGTTGTTGGCCACGATGCCCACACTGCGGCCATCCAGCCTGCCGAAGCCGATGACGATGTTCCTGGCGTTGTCGCGCTGCAACTCGAAGAAGTCGCCGTCGTCCACCACCTTGTAGATCAGCTCCTTGATGTCGTAGGGCTGATTGGGGTTGTCGGGAATCAACGTGTCCAGGCTCCAGTCCAGCCGCTCCGCCGGGTCGCCGCTGTGCCGCACCGGCGGCTGCTCGCGGTTGTTCAGCGGCAGGTAGTTGAAGAAGCGGCGCAGCATCGCAATCGCTTCGACGTCGTTCTCGAAGGCCAGGTCGGCGACACCGCTCTTGCTCGTGTGCGTGAGGGCGCCGCCCAGCTCTTCAGCCGTCACTTCCTCGTGCGTCACCGTCTTCACCACCTCGGGGCCGGTGACGAACATGTAGCTGCTGTCCTTCACCATGAAGATGAAGTCGGTCATCGCAGGTGAATACACCGCACCACCGGCGCAGGGGCCCATGATCATGCTGATCTGCGGCACCACGCCGCTGGCCATCACGTTGCGCTGGAACACTTCCGCATAGCCACCGAGCGAAGCCACGCCTTCCTGGATGCGCGCGCCGCCGCTGTCGTTCAGGCCGATGACGGGCGCTCCCACCTTCATCGCCTGGTCCATCACCTTGCAGATCTTCTCGGCATGGGCTTCGCTAAGCGCACCGCCGAAGACGGTGAAGTCCTGGCTGAAGACGAAGACCAGGCGGCCGTTGATCATGCCGTAGCCGGTGACGACACCGTCGCCCGGCGGCCGGTTGGCTGCCATCCCGAAATCAGTGCAGCGATGCTCGACGAACATGTCCCATTCTTCGAAGCTGCCGTCGTCCAGCAGCAGCTCCAGCCGTTCACGCGCGGTGAGCTTGCCCTTGGCATGTTGAGCGGCAATTCGCTTCTCGCCGCCGCCCAGCCGTGCCGCGGCGCGCTTCGTTTCCAGCTGTCCAATGATGTCGTGCATGGGTCGGGTTCTCTTCGTTAATTCAGCAGGTCAAGCAACCGGCGCGCGGCGACAGATGCGGCCAGGCGCCCGGCGCGCACCTCGTCGGTGACGGCCGGCAACTGGGCGCGCACCTCGGGGTGTTGGCGAAAGCGCTGGCGCAGGCCGGCCTCGATGCGTTCCCACATCCAGGCCTGGTCCTGCCCATGGCGGCGTTCGGCGAGCGCACCGTTGGCGGCCCGCTCTTCGCGGAATCGGCTCACCACCGCCCAGAACTCGGGCAGGCCCTGGCCGTGCAGCGCGCTCAACTGCATCACCTCGGCGCCATGCTGGGCGTGCGGGCCGAAGAAGCGCAGTGCGCTCGCGACTTGCGCGCGAGCTCGGGTGGCGGCATGGGCATCCAGATCGGCCTTGTTGATCAGCACCAGGTCGGCCAGTTCCATCACGCCCTTCTTGATGGCCTGCAGGTCATCGCCCGCGTTCGGCAGCTGCATCAACACGAACATGTCGCTCATGCCAGCAACGGCCGTTTCACTCTGGCCCACGCCCACGGTCTCGACAATCACGACGTCGAAACCCGCAGCCTCGCACACCAGCATGGCCTCGCGCGTCATCTCCGCCACACCACCCAGCGTGCCGCTGCTGGGGCTGGGGCGGATGAAGGCCCGCTCGTGAACGCTCAGTCGTTCCATGCGTGTCTTGTCGCCCAGGATGCTGCCGCCGCCCAGGCTGCTGCTCGGGTCCACCGCCAGCACCGCCACGCGGTGGCCGCGCTCGACGAGAAAGAGGCCCAGCACTTCGATGAAGGTGCTCTTGCCGACACCCGGCACACCGCTGATGCCGAGGCGGAAAGACCGGCCGCTGTGCGCCAGCAATGCGTTCAGCAGTTCATCAGCCCGCGCGCGGTGGTCGCTGCGCGTGCTTTCCAGCAGCGTGATGATCTTGGCCAGCGCGCGGCGCTTCGCCGGGCCGGCAGGCCCGAGCAGCTGCGCCATCAGCGCCTGGTCGGTTTCGGGCATCACCTCGGGT
>JBBSCV010000192.1:0-8103 GCA_038249925.1 Burkholderiales bacterium | reverse complement strand
GGCCCCACGGCGGTGGAACTGGTCGACCGCACGATGGTGGAACTGGCGCTGGCCAACCCTGCCTTCGCGCCGACGATGAAGACGGCCTTGATCGGCCGGCCCGAGGCGATTCTTCTCGTCGAATTCGCCGGCCCCGACCCCGCCGCGCTGCGCCGCAAACTGCAAGACCTGCAAGCCTTGATGGGCGACCTGGGTCTGCCCGACACCGTGGTGCCCATGGCCGATGAAGCCGCGCAGAAGAGCTTGTGGGAAGTGCGCAAGGCCGGCCTCAACATCATGATGAGCCTGAAGGGCGACGGCAAGCCGGTGAGCTTCATCGAAGACTGCGCCGTGCCGCTGCAGCACCTGGCCGAATACACCGACGCACTGACCGAGGTGTTCGCGCGCCACGGCACGCGCGGCACCTGGTACGCGCATGCCAGCGTGGGCACGCTGCACGTGCGGCCCATTCTCGACATGCGCCAGGGCGGGCCGAACGGGGGTGCGCAGCGCATGCGCGCCATCGCCGAAGAGGCAGCAGTGCTGGTGCGCAAGTACAAAGGCGCGTTCAGCGGCGAACATGGCGACGGGCTGTGCCGCGGCGAATGGATCGAGTGGCAGTTCGGGCCCAAGCTCAACGACGCCTTCCGCGCCATCAAGCGCGAGCTCGACCCGCACCACCTCTTCAACCCCGGCAAGATCGTCGACACGCCGAAGATGGACGACGGCGCACTGTTCCGATTCCCGCCCGCCGATGCGCCGAAGCCTTACCGGCGAATTGCACTGACACCGGTGCTGGACTGGTCGGCCTGGAACGTCAAGGCCGACGCCGTGACGCAGGAAACCACGGCGCCCGGTACCGGCGGCGACAGCACTCACGGCCTGGCGATGGCGGTGGAGATGTGCAACAACAACGGCCATTGCCGCAAGTTCGACGCCGGCACCCTGTGCCCGAGCTACCGCGTCACGCGCGACGAACAGCACGTCACTCGCGGCCGCGCGAACACCTTGCGGCTCGCCCTGAGTGGGCAGCTCGGGCCCGAGGCCTTCACCAGCGAAGCCGTGGCCGAGGTGATGGACCTTTGCGTCAGCTGCAAGGGCTGCAAACGCGAGTGCCCCACCGGTGTGGACATGGCGCGCATGAAGATCGAGTTCACCGCGCAGTACAAGAAGCGCCACGGGTTCACGCTCAAAGACCGTCTGCTCGCTGGCCTGCCGCAGCAGGTGCAGCGCGCCGCGCGGGTTCCGGGCTTCGCAGCGCTGCTGAACCTGCGCAACCGCGTGCCGCTGGCGCGCCGCCTGGGTGAGCGCTGGCTGGGCATCGCCGCGAGTCGCACGCTGCCGGCCTTTCGGCGCGACACCTTCTGGCGCCGCGATGTCTTGCGCAGCACGGCGAGCGCAACCACCCCCTTCATCAGCGCCGACGAAGCCATCGCCGCCGCACGGCTGGGCCGCAAGGTGGCGGTGCTGTTCGTCGACACCTTCAACGGCGGCTTCGAGACCGAAAACGCGCTGGCCGCGGCGCAGGTGTTGCATGCCGCGGGCTATGCGCTGCACACGGTGGCGAAAGCCGGGCACGACGGCGGCCACCACTGTTGCGGCCGCACGATGCTGGCGGCTGGCATGGTGGACGAAGCCCGGGCTTCGATTTCTGCACTGCTGGATGCGCTGCTGCCGCTGACCAGCGCCGGCATCGCCGTGGTGGGCCTGGAGCCCAGCTGCCTGTTGACGCTGCGCGACGAGGCGCTGGCACTGAAGCTCGGCCCCAAGGCCGAAGCGGTGGCAGCCCAGGCGCTGCTGTTCGAAGAATTCATCGCGCGCGAGATGAAGGCCGGCCGCTTCACGCTGAAGCTGAAAGCGCTGGATCAGCCGCTGCTGGTGCACGGCCATTGCCACCAGAAGGCCTTCGGCGCGGTGAGCCCGATCCTGGACGTGCTGAAGCTGATTCCAGGCGCGCAGCCGCAACTCATCGAAAGCAGCTGCTGCGGCATGGCCGGCAACTTCGGCTACGAGGCGCGGCACCAGGCGGTATCCATGGCAATGGCCGAAGCAACACTATTGCCCGCCATCCGCCAACAGCCCGATGCGGTGTTGGTGGCCGATGGCACCAGCTGCCGCCATCAAATTGAACATGGCGCACAGCGGCAGGCGGTGCATGCGGCGCGGCTGCTGGCGTCGCTGCTCTAGTGGCGGTGAGAGAAGCGGAGAGGGCGGCGGAGAGGGCGGCGGTGAGGGCAGCGGTGAGGGCAGCCGCTCAAATCAAGCACAAGCCCGCTGCGCCGCCCGCCACAGCGTCGACCACCAGCCGCCGGTCCAGCGTGGCCAGTTGCCCACCGTGCGCAATGGCCAGGGCCAGCAGGTAGCTGTCGGTCACCTGGCCGTGGCTCAGCAGGCGCTGGATGTGGATGCGCTGGCTGTCCATCAGGCTGATGTCGTCGGGCCAGAAATGGTGCCCGGGCAGTTGGCGCAGCGCGGCCAGCGTGGGCGCCACGGCAGACGGCGTACCGGGTGAACTGGGGTAGCGCGGGTGCCCCACGATGCGCAGCAGGCCGTTTTCCGTCAGCGGGCATGAGGCAAATGCCAGCGCGCCGTCACGCTCGAACCACGCATGCGCGGTGTCGTGCTGCACATGCGCCGGGTCGGCCAGCGCCACCAGCACGTTCACGTCGAGCAGGAAAACGCTCACGCCAGCTCGTCGCGCAGTTGGTTCACCAGTTCCAGCGTCACCGGCGCGGCGGCCGGCTTCAGGGGCAACAAGGGCAGGCCGTTGCGCATGGGTGTGGCGCCGGCGGCGGGGTCACGGCGCAAACCCTGGCGGGCCAGCGCCGAGATGACCTCGCCAAGGCTCCTGCGCTCGCGGTCGGCCAAGTGCTTGGCAAAGGCCAGCACGTCGTCGTCGATGGAAAGGGTGGTGCGCATGGCCGCAGTGTACACAATTTCGAACATCAAGCATCAAGCATCAAGCATCACGTGACAGATCAAATCTGCGCGAACACCTTGCCCGGGTTCATGATGTTCAGCGGGTCCAGCGCCTGTTTGATGGCGCGCATGGCGGCTACCGCAGGCGCGCCGGCTTCTTCCAGCAAATAGCCCATCTTGTGCAGGCCGATGCCGTGTTCGCCGGTGCAGGTGCCTTCCAGGCGCAGCGCGCGGCGCACCATCTTCACGTTGAGTTCTTCCACCGCCGCCACCTCCGCAGCGTTGTTCGGGTCCATCAAGTAACTCAGGTGGAAGTTGCCGTCGCCCACGTGGCCGACGATCCAGTACGGAATGCCGGAGGCTTCCGCTTCGGCCACGCTGTCGTTGATGCTCTCGGCCAGGCGCGAGATGGGCACGCAGGTGTCGCTGCTCTGGCAGCGGCAGCCGGGGCGCATCTGCAGCGCCGCAAAGTAGGCCTGGTGTCGCGCCGTCCACAGCTTCGTGCGCTCTTCGGGTGTCTTTGCCCACTGGAAGGCTTCGCCGCCGTGTTCGGCGGCCAGCGCCTGCACGGTTTCGGCTTGTTCCTGCACGCCGGCTTCGCTGCCGTGGAATTCCATCAGCAGCATCGGCGCTTCGCGCAGGCCCAGCTTGCTGTGCGCGTTGACGGCGCGGATGGCGTGCCCGTCCAGCAATTCGCAGCGCGCAATCGGCACGCCCATCTGGATGATCTGTATCGTGGTCTGCACCGCCGCGTCGATGCTGGGGAAGTGGCAGATGGCCGCACTCACCGCTTCGGGCAGCGGGTAGAGCTTCAGTGTGATCTCGGTCATCACGCCCAGCGTGCCTTCGCTGCCGACGAACAGGCGCGTAAGGTCGTAGCCGGCGCTGCTTTTCTTCGCCCGCGTGCCGGTGCGCATCACCTCGGCTGCACCGGTCGATGAGGCGCTGACGACGGTGAGGCCCAGCACGTTCTCGCGCATGGTGCCGTAGCGCACGGCGTTGGTGCCGCTGGCGCGTGTGGCCGCCATGCCGCCCAGGCTGGCGTTGGCGCCGGGGTCGATGGGAAAGAAGAGGCCGCTGTCTTTGATCTCGCGGTTGAGTTGCTCGCGGGTGACGCCGGCCTGCACCATCACCGTCAGGTCTTCGGCGTTCAGGCGCAGCACGCGGTTCATGCGGCTCAGGTCGATGCTGACACCGCCTTGCACCGCCAGCAGGTGGCCTTCGAGCGACGTGCCGGTGCCGTAGGGGATGACGGGCACGCGGTGCGCTGCGGCCAGCGCCACCACGGCAGCGACTTCTTCGGTGCTCTCGCAGAAGACCACGGCCTCGGGCGGCGCAGCGTCGTAGACGCTTTCGCCGCGGCCATGCTGTTCACGCACGCTGGGCGACGTGCTGCAGCGTTCGCCGAAGGCCTCGCGCAGCGCGGCCAGCATCGCGGCGGGCACGGGGCGTTGCAGGTGCTGTGCGGAAGTGGGTGCGTTCATGGGGCAGGCGCCGGCGGGCGATTGAGGTGAGACTGCGGCATCTTGCCTGCAATCCCTCCTGACCATGAGCACCTGACCATGACCACGATGAAACCCACCCCCGCCGGCTGGCCGCGAATCTCGCCCGGCGTCTATTACCGCGACGCCATGGCCATGCTCGAATGGCTGCCACGCGCCTTCGGCTTCACGGTGCAGCAGCAGGTGGTGGAAGACGGCCACCTCGTGCACAGCCAGCTCATCTATGGCGACGGGCTCATCATGGTGGGCGAAGAACTGGCGGGCGATCAGCGCCGCTTCGGCATCGACCGACTCAGCCCCGCCAGCACCGGCTGCAACACGCAGAACCTGATGGTCTATGTCGATGAAGTCGACGCGCATTGCGCCGTGGCCCGCGCCGCCGGCGCGACCATCGTGGCCGAACCTGAAGATCACGACTACGGCGAAGGCTACTGGTGCGACCGCGCCTATGGCGCCACCGACCCCGAAGGCCATCTGTGGTGGTTCGTGCAAAGACTGCGCGGCTGAAGAGGCTGCCCGCCCGCCGCGGGCGCCGTGGTGGTTCAATACGCCGCGTCAATCACGCCGCTCGAATCTAACCATGTCCAACCGCCTCACACAGATCGCCACCCGCACCGGAGACGATGGCTCCACCGGCCTGGGTGACGGCAGCCGCACCCGCAAGGACGCCTTGCGCGTGGTCGCCATGGGCGATGTCGACGAGCTGAACTCGGGCCTGGGCGTGCTGCTGGCCGAGCCGCTGCCCGACGACATCCGCAGCTTGCTCGTCGTCATCCAGCACGAACTGTTCAACCTGGGTGGTGAGCTCAGCATCCCCGGCTTCACGCTGCTGAAGGCCGACGCCGTGCTGCGCCTGGACGAAGCCCTGGCGCACTACAACGAACAGCTGCCGCGGCTGAAGGAATTCATCCTGCCGGCCGGCACGCGCAGCGCGGCCCTGGCGCACGTCAGCCGCACGGTGGCGCGCCGCGCCGAACGCGCGGTGGTGGCGCTGCATGCGGTGGAAGCGGTGAACGACGCGCCGCGCCAGTATCTGAACCGTCTGTCTGACCTGCTGTTCGTGCTGGCCCGCGTGCTGAACCGCGCCAACCTCGACGGCCTGGGCGGCGACGACGTCTACTGGCGCAGCGAGAAGTTGGCGCGCGATGCCGACTGAGCAGCGACTGGGCAGCGCCTGAGCGCCGCCTGAGCGCCCACTGAGCGCCCACTGAGCGCCCACTGAGCGCCCACGAGCCTTCGCGCCCGATCGGCTAAGTCAGCCGGCCTGCAGCTCGCGGTGAAGCCAGGCGCGGGCCAGTGCCCAATCGCGCTTCACGGTGGCCAGGCTCAGGCCCAGCACCTCGGCGATTTCTTCGTTCTCCAGGCCGCCGAAAAACTTCAGTTCCACCACCTTGGCCGCGCGCGGGTCTACCGGCTCGAACGCCAGCAAGGCCTCGTGCACGCGCACCACGTCGGCACCCGGGCCGCCGGCCACCAGTTCGGCTTCGGCCAGGGTCAATGAAACCAGCGGCACGTCGCGCTTGAGCGCCTGTTTGGCGACGGCGTGGTTGACCAGAATGCGCCGCATCATGATGGACGCCACGCTCAGGAAATGGGCGCGGCTTTGCCACTGCGTGCGCGTCTGCCCCGTCAGGCGGAACCAGGCTTCGTGCGTCAGCGCGGTGGCGCTGAGCGTGTGGCCGGCGTATTCCTTGCGCATGTGGCCGCGCGCGCTGCGCTTCAGTTCGGCGTAGAGCGCCGCGAAGAGCGCATCCACCGGGGTGCCGATGCCGGTGCCGGTGCTGTTGCCGCTGCCGGTGCTGGTGCTGATACCGGCGCCAGGCTTCAGAGAGCCGTCTGCGGCCAGCTGCGCCAGCCACAAGGTGATGTCTTCGGCCGCGCCGCTTTCTGCCATGCGGCGCATTGTGGCGGGGGCATGGTGAAAAAAAGTGGGCGCCGGTGAGCCTCAAGCAGCGGGGGGCGTGCGCTAGTCAACAAGGCAAGCCTCGGCAAGAGGGTGCCGCCACCCCACGCCCAGAGGAAGCACCCCATGCCCAGCTGCCAAGATCCCACCCGCACCTTGGCTGCGTTGTTTGCCCGTGTGGCCCAACTGACCTGCCTTGCGAGCTTTGCCACACTCAGCGCCTGCGGGGGCGGTGACGACAGCCCCGCTGCTGCCCCGGCACCTGCGCCTGTGGCCGGCACGCCAGCGCCCACCCCTGCGGCCCCCACCCCACCCGCTCCAACCCCACCCGCTCCAACCCCACCACCCGCCGCAGTCACCACCACGGTGGCCGGCGCTGTGGTCAAGGGGCCCGTGGCTGGCGCGCAGGTCTGCGCTTACGCCGTGGTGGCCAACGGGCGCGGCACCGGCGTGGGCAGCTGCACCACGTCTGATGCCCAGGGCCGCTACAGCTTCAACCTGCCTGTCGGCAGCGGCCCGTTGTGGGTGGAAGCCAGCGGCGGCAGCTACACCGACGAGGCGACCGGCGCCACCGCCACGCTGCCTGCGGGCAACCCGCTCACGACCATCATCACCGCCGACGGCGGCACCGTGGACACCATGCTCACGCCGCTGACGACGCTGGCGCTGAACGCCGCCGCGGCCACCGTGGGCAGCACCGGCACGCTGAACTCCTCGGCCTACGCCGCCGCCGCCGCGCAGCTGATGACGGCCTTCAATCTGCCTACCGCGGCGAACAGCGGCTTCAACATCAACACCATGCTGCCGGTGTTTGGCGCCAACGCCAACAGCTACGGCACGGCGCTCACGGTCATCTCGCGCATGGTGGCCAACGGCACCACGCTGGCGGCGCTGCTGGCCACCACCAACCCGCAAACGCTGGCGGCGGCGTATGCCACGGCCGCTGCGCCGCCGCTGGTGCCTCCCGCTACACCGCCGACCACCCCGCCGACCACCCCGCCCCCCACCGGCGGCGGCACCACCACCGCCACCGGCAGCGTCACCAGCACCGGCGGCGTGGAAACCTTCGTGCCGCGCGCCGAGCCTGGCGGCACCACGGCGGCCTTCACCACTGGCGTCGGCACCGGTGCCGAGATCTATACCTTCTACAACTTCGTCCGCAGCCTCGACGGCAACACAAGTTCGGTTGCCGTGGCCACGCAGGCCTTCACCGCGACGGTGACGCGCGGCCGGCTCTCGATGCTGTTCACCGAAATCTTCGTCAATGGCCGCAACCTCACGCGCTTTTGCAACGTCCCCTGTACCGGTGTCACCCTCACCCGCACCACCAGCGGCAGCGGCGTCACGCTGGGCTTCAACAACGCCAGCCTCGAAACCTCGCCAATCGGCACCAACATCCAGAACCCGCCCACCACCCCCGTGGTAATGAACGGCAGCCTGACGGGCGAGATGCCCGGCGGCTATGCCTTCACCTCGCAGCTGCCGCGTGCCACGCAAGGCAGCCTCAGCCTCGACGGTGCGGCCGAGCCGGTGTTGTATGCCGAGGTGGGCTATGACGGCCAGGCGCCGCTGGCCGAGCGGCTGCTGTTCCCCGCCGTCACGCTCACCACAGCGCAGGGAACGCTGACGGTTTCTCGCGTCGCCGCCACGACGCCCTATTACTTCGCCAGGTTCACGGCATGGGCTGATGGCCAGGCGGTGGGCCTGCAGTTGACGGACAGCGCGCTGGTCAGCACGCCCACAGGCTATGCCATCAACCTGGCGGCGGCCACCCTCACCGGCAGCGGGCCCCGGCTGCGT
>JBBSCV010000191.1:0-8104 GCA_038249925.1 Burkholderiales bacterium | reverse complement strand
GCGCCAGCAACCCCTGAGAGACGAAGAGCAGCGTGCCCGACACGATGGCCAACAGCGCTGCCGGCGTGGCCAGGCCGATGAAGACCCGTCGAGGCAGCGAAGACCACCGCGGCTGCACGTCGCGCACGGCGGACGTTGCCGGCACTGCAGCGCCGGCAATCAGTGCCGGCAGATACAACAAGGCGCCGCACCAGAAGATGACGGCGCTGATGTGCAGCAACTTGAGCCAGGGCACGGGTCAGCCCGGCGCTGCAGCCCAGGTCGCACGAGCATGCCGAGGGGGGCGGGTGGACGTGCAATGCGCGGTCATGCGGTGGGCCTTGCCTCGAGCCGATTTCGATTTTCAAGAATCACTGGCCCTGCGCTGTGCGTCTGTTTGATAGCGCACCTTGAAGCGCGCTGCCGGCGCGCAGCTGGCGCACGTCACCCTCGCGCGCAATGCGAACGGTCAGCCTCTGAGACTGATGGCCGGGCAAGCCGGTTCGGCGCAAGACCTCGGTCGCTGATTTGTGGCAGGCTTGCCGGATCGGCAGACAAGGACAGCGCATGAACAGCATGGACGTCGAAGTCATCCGCACCGCCATGGACTGGATGAACCGTGGCCACCGCGTGGTGCTGGGCACGGTGGTGCGCACCTGGGGCAGCAGCCCGCGCCCGCCCGGCAGCCTGATGATCATTCGCGACGACGGGCAGGTGGCGGGCAGTGTCTCGGGCGGCTGCATCGAGGACGACTTGATCGGCCGCGTGGCGCGCGGCGAACTGGCCAGCCGGCTGCCGCAAACCACCACCTACGGCGTCAGCGCCGAAGAGGCGCAGCGCTTCGGCCTGCCTTGCGGCGGCACGGTGCAGATCGTGCTGGAGCCGCTGTCGGCGCAGAGCCTGCTGCGCGAGCTGCTCTCGTCGATAGAAAGCCACCGCGTCGTGCGGCGCAGGCTTGAAATGGCCACCGGCCTCGTCAGCATGAAGCCTTGCGAGGACGGCGACGCGCTGCGCTTCGATGGCCAGGCGCTGGAAACGGTGCACGGCCCGCGCCTGCGGCTGGTGATCATCGGCGGCGGGCAGTTGAGCCGCTACCTCGCCAGCATGGCGGTGATGCTGGACTACCGCGTCACCGTGTGCGACCCGCGCGAGGAATACCACGAAGGCTGGCTCAGTGACCCAGGGCGCGTCGAAGGCGTGACGCTCAGCCGCCTGATGCCCGACGACCTGGTTCTGGCGATGAACTTCGATGCCAACAGCGCGCTCGTGGCCGTGACGCACGACCCCAAGCTGGACGACCTGGCGCTGATGGAGGCGCTGAAGACGCCGGCCTTCTACGTCGGCGCCCTGGGCAGCCGCCGCAACAACGACGCCCGCCGCCAGCGTCTGCTGCAGTTCGACGTCAGCGAAGCCGAGGTGCAGAAGCTGCACGGGCCGGTGGGCCTGAACCTGGGCGGCAAGACCCCGCCGGAAATCGCGATAAGCATCGTGGCCGAGATGACGGCCGCGCGCCGCGGCGTCGACCTCGGCGGGCCGCTGGCCGACTGGAGCGGCTCAGAAACCGCCTGCCGGTTGACAGCCTGAACTGACAGCCCTAACTGTTGGCCTGAGCTCAGCGCAGGTCTGGCGCGTCGCTCAGTTCGTTGGGGTTGGTCTGCCCCGGCGTCAGCGCGAAGTGCGGCAGCAGCAGCGCGTGCACGGCATCGATGGCCTGCGCCAGGCCTTCTTCGAAGTGCCCGGCGCGAAAGGCCTCGCGCATGCCGGTCATCACCCGGTCCCATTCAGCCTGCGGCACATGGCGCGCCAGCCCGCGGTCGGCGACGATCTCGATGGCGTGTTCAGCCAGCAGCAGGTAGATCAGCACGCCGTTGTTGTGCTCGGTGTCCCACACGCGCAGCTTGCCGAACATCGTGACGGCGCGGTCGCGCGCCTGCAGGCCTTGCCACAGGTAAGACAGCGGCAGGCCGGCCTCGATGCTGAGGCGGATTTCGCCGCTGTGCTGCAACTCGCTGGCCGCCACGCGCGCCTGCAGCCGCGCCAGCGCCTCGGGGCCGAGCACGCGCCGCAGGTCGCGCGCGCTCAGGCGACCGTGCTTGAACAGACGGGCGCCGCGCGCGAGCAGGGTTGTGGCCATCACCTTTGCCAGCGCCCTTACCAGCGCCCGGAGGCGCCACCGCCGCCGAAGTCGCCGCCACCGCCCGACGAAAAACCGCCGCCGCCACCGCGGCCACCGAAGCCGCCGCCGCGCGCCATCAACAAGAGCTGCAGCACGTTGCCGACGCCGACCACGCCGACCACGAGCAGGGCCGCCGCCGCAGCCAGCGCCGCCATCAGCAAACCCGTGCCCAGCCACCAGGCCACGCCACCGGCGGCCACGGCTGTGATCATCGAGCCCGGGCCGCGCCCCAGCACGGCCGACAGCAGGCCGCCCAGTGCCAGCACGCCGACGAAGATCATCAGGCCGAACTGCTGCAGCGGCGGCGCGCCGCCACCCGCGCCCCCACCCCCCGCACCCCCCGCTCCGCCGCGCGGCGCGGGCGCCGGCAAGCCTTCACCACGCACGCGCGCCATCAGGCGGTCGACAGCCTGGTTCAGGCCACCGGCATAGTCGTTGCTGCGAAACGCGGGTATCAGCGCCTGGTCGATGATCTGCCGCGCGGCGAGGTCGGGCACCGCGCCTTCCAGCGCCTTGGCCACCTCGATGCGCATCGCGCGTTCGTCCTTGGCCACCACCAGCAGCAGCCCGTCGCCCACCGCGCGGCGACCGATCTTCCATTGGTCGGCCACGCGCTGGGCATAGGCGGCGATGTCTTCCGGCGCCGTGCTGGGCACCATCAGCACCACGATCTGCGGGCCGGCCTGGGCCTCGAAGGCGGCAAGCTTGGCCTCCAGCGCCGCCACCTGCGGCGGTTGCAGCGTGGCCGTCTGGTCGATGACCCGGCCGCTCAGCGGCGGCACGGGGCGCACTTCTTGCGCCCCGGCCAGCGTGGCCCACAGCAGCGCGCCCAGCAGCAGCCAAGCGCGAACAGTGCGCATCGGCGCTTACTTCGACGCCGCCGGGGCGGCGGGCAAAGCGGGCGCGGCAGGTGCACCAGGTGCGGCGGGCTTGTTGAAGTCCACCGTCGGCGGTGCGCTGATCTGCGCTTCGTTCTGCACCGTGAAGTTGGCCTTGACTTCGTAGCCGAAGACCATGGCGGTCAGGTTGCTGGGAAAGCTGCGCGCCAGCACGTTGTAGTCCTGCACCGCCTTCACATAACGGCCGCGCGCCACGGTGATGCGGTTCTCGGTGCCTTCCAGCTGCACACGCAGGTCTTGAAAGCCCTGGTTGGCCTTCAGGTTGGGGTACTGCTCCACCGTCACCAGCAGGCGGCTGAGCGCCCCGGTCAGTTCACCCTGCGCGGCCTGGAACTTCTGGAAGGCTTCCGGGTCGTTCACCAGTTCGGGCGTGGCCTGGATGCCGGTGGCACGTGCGCGCGCCTCGATCACCCGCGTCAAGGTCTCTTGCTCGAAGTTGGCCTCGCCCTTGACGGTGGCCACGATGTTGGGAATGAGGTCGCTGCGGCGTTGGTACTGGTTCAGCACCTCGCTCCAGCTCGACTTCACCTGCTCGTCCAGGCGCTGGAAGTCGTTGTAGCCGCAGCCGCTGAGGCCCAGGGTCAGTATCAGCGTCAACAGCAGGGCGGAAAGCCGGTTCTTGATCTGCATGCGTCCTCCATCGTGGGCCCGTTGGCCCCGCATGCGGCAGATGGTGCCGCAGCCGGCACACTTCAAGCCCAAGGGCGGCAACCCGAACTAGCATGGCCCATGCTCGACGCCCACACCGCACTGGCAGGCGCCCTGCGCCCCACACCCGCAGCGCTCTCGACACGCCGCCGCGCGCTGGTGCTGGGCGGCGGCGGCGCGCTGGGCGCTGCGGTGCTGGAAGCACTGCTGGCCAGCCACCGGTTCCAGGCCGTGGGCGTGGTGGTGGCCAGCCCCATGCGCCCGGCGCTGCGCGGCCTGCAGACCGTGGCCGACAACGACGCGGCGCGGGCGGCCTTCGCGCCCGACACCGCAGTCATCGTCTATGACCGTGAACGCCACGCCAATGGCCGCGACAACACTTTCGTGCGCCCGCAACCGGAGGGCCTGGTGGCACAGGCGCAGGCGCTGATGGGCTCTGGCGCCACGGGGCTGATCGTGGTGGTGCCGCACGCGCCCGCGCTGCTGCCCCACGCGCTGAAGCAGGGCCTGGCGAATCTGGATGAGGGTGCGGTGGCGGCGATGGGCTTCGCGCAGGTGGTCTTCATGCGCATGGCGCAGGCTGGCGACGGCGGCAGCGACAGCGGCCGCAGCACGGCCCGCAACGCGCCCGAGCGCCTGGCTGCCTGGATGCTGTCGCAACTGCGCTGGATGGTGCCGCAGCATGAACAGCCGGTGCGCAGCGACACCGTGGCGCGCGTGGCCGCCGCGCTGGCTTTCGCCTTGCCGCAGGCCCCGCACGGCACACGCGTGCTACCCCCCGAACTGCTGTGGCAGGCGTCGCAGCGGCCACGTGCTGACGAGCTGGCTGCGGCCTGGCTGGCGGGGCGTTCCGCCACGAGTGGTGCCGCAGCAGACAGCGACGGGTATCCCTGAAACCCCGGGCCGGAAGGCCGCGCAGGCGCCCCCGATAATCGCCGGATGACCGCCGCCATCCACAACGACACCTTCCTGCGCGCCTGCCTGCGCGAGCCGACCACCCACACGCCTGTCTGGCTGATGCGCCAGGCCGGGCGCTACCTGCCCGAATACAAGGCCACGCGCGTGAAGGCCGGCAGCAGCTTCATGGGGCTGGCCACGAACCCGGCATTCGCAACAGAAGTCACGCTGCAGCCGCTGGAGCGCTATCCGCTGGACGCCGCCATCCTGTTTTCGGACATCCTCACCGTGCCCGACGCGATGGGCCTGGGCTTGAGCTTCGGCGTCGGCGAAGGCCCGCGCTTCGCGCACCCCTTGCGCGACGAAGCTGCGGTGATGGCGCTGCAGGCACCCGATCTGAACAAGCTGCGCTATGTCTTCGATGCCGTGAAGTCCATCCGCAAGGCCCTCGACGGCAAGGTGCCGCTGATCGGCTTCTCAGGCAGCCCCTGGACGCTGGCCAGCTACATGGTCGAAGGCGCGGGCAGCGACGACTACCGGCTCATCAAGACCATGCTCTACAGCCGGCCCGACCTGATGCACCGCATTCTGGACATCAACGCCGATGCCGTGACGGCTTACCTGAACGCGCAGATCGACGCCGGCGCGCAAGCCGTGATGGTCTTCGACAGCTGGGGCGGCGTGCTCGCCGATGGCGCCTTCCAGGAATTCAGCCTGAACTACACACGCCGTGTCGTGGCCGGGCTGAAGCGCGAAGCCGAAGGCCGGCGCGTGCCGGTGATCGTCTTCACCAAGGGCGGCGGGCTGTGGCTGGAAGAAATTGCCGCCGCCGGCGCCGACGTGGTGGGCCTGGACTGGACGATGAATTTGGGCACCGCCCGCGCCCGCGTCGGCCACCAGGTGGCGCTGCAGGGCAACCTGGACCCGAACGTGCTGTTCGCACCGCCCGAGGCGGTGGCGCGAGAAGCCGTGAAGGTGCTGGAGAGCTTCGGCCGCCCTCAACGCGATGGCATCGGGCAAGACGGCGGCTGGGACGGCCACATCTTCAATCTGGGCCACGGCATCAGCCAGTTCACGCCACCAGAACACGTGACATCGCTGGTCGAAACGGTGCATGCACATTCGCGGCGGCAGCGCGCACCGGTCTGAGCGAAAACAAATCCTTACGCAGCGCCGGCCTGCCGGCGTGAGTGAGCACTCATCGCCGCTGGGCGTGCTGCACCACAGCAGATAAAAAGTGCGGCCGGTGATGACTGAGGGCTTGACTTATCCCCAAATTCCAGCGTCGGCGTCGGCCGGGCACTGCAGCGGAGCCGGCACGCGAGAAATCACCCGACTTACGTGCTAAGTTGTTGATTCTTATGAATTCGCGCCGCTGCCGCCAAATCAGGCATCGAGGCGTCAAGGTCCGCAAAATCAAGCACTTGGCGCATCTTGGCGCAGCTTTCCCACAAACTTATCCACAGATTTCGTGGACAGCTCGAAAAACCCTTTCCGATCATGCACTTGCAGCACTTGCTTGAAGTCGGCATGAGGTTCCGGGCGCAAGTGATGCCTGTGCAGAACCCGGAATGAACGAGGCCACCAACGCCACCGCGGCGGTGGCCGTGGAAACCCCGCGCCACACCAGCGTCAGTGGTTTGCTGGACTACGCATGTGAGCAACCGCTTGCGCCGGGCACGCTCGTGCGTGTGCCCTTGGGCCGGCGCGACGTGCCGGGGCTGGTGTGGGAACGCGCGGCCGAGGCAGCCGCGCCGCCGGCGGTGCTGCGCCCCATCACCATCGCGCTGACGGCACTGCCGCCGCTGAACGCCGAATGGCGCGCATTGGTCGAGTTCGCCGCTGCCTACTACCAGCGCGGGCTGGGTGAACTGGCACTGGCGGTGCTGCCGCCCGAACTGCGCAAGCTGGACGACACGCAACTCGCGCGCCGGCTCAAGCGCCTGGCCGCGTTCGCGGCGCCGGCCGCAACGGCAGAACCCCCGCTTCCGGCATTGAGCGAAGAACAAGCCGCCGCCCTGGCCGTTCTGGCCACGAATGAAGGCCGGGCCAAGCCCGTGCTGCTGCACGGCGTGACGGGCAGCGGCAAGACCGAGGTCTACCTGCGCGCCGCCGCCGACGCCCTGTCGCTCGGCCGGCAGACGCTGGTGCTGGTGCCCGAGATCAACCTCACGCCGCAGCTGGAAGCCCGTTTTGCCGAACGTTTCCCGGGCCGCGTGCTGGTCAGCCTGCACAGCGGGCTGACCCCGGCACAGCGCCTGCGTCACTGGCTGCTGGCCCACCTGGGGCTGGCCGATCTGGTGCTGGGTACCCGGCTGGCGGTGTTCGCTTCGATGCCGCGGCTGGGTTTGATCGTCGTCGACGAAGAACACGACCCCAGCTTCAAGCAGCAGGAAGGTGCGCGCTACTCAGCGCGCGACCTCGCCGTCTGGCGCGGTCATCACGCGGGGGTGCCGGTGGTGCTGGGTTCGGCGACGCCTTCACTGGAGAGCTGGCAGCGGGTGCAGGAAGGCCGCTACCTGCGCCTGCCGATGGCGCAGCGCATCGGCGGCGGCGCCATGCCGCGGGTGCGGCTGGTGGACATGAACCTGCTGCCGAACTCAGCATCAGGCCAACAAGAGCGCGTGCTCGCACCGCCGTTGCTGGAGGCCATCGAAAAACGCATCGCCGCAGGCGAACAGAGCCTGCTGCTGCTGAACCGCCGCGGCTACGCGCCGGTGCTGCACTGTGGCGCCTGCGCCTGGAAAAGCGGCTGCCCGCACTGCAGCGCCTGGCGCGTGTTCCACAAGCTCGACCGCACGCTGAAATGCCACCACTGCGGCTTCAGCGAACGCGTGCCGCGCGCCTGCCCGGAATGCGGCAACCTGGACATCGCGCCCATCGGCCGCGGCACCGAGAAGCTGCAGGAACAACTCGCCGCGTTGCTGCCCCAGGCCCGCGTGGCACGGCTGGACGCCGACACCACCCGCGCCGCCGGCAGCCTGCAGCAGCAGCTGGCCGAGGTGCACGCCGGCGAGGTGGACGTGCTGGTGGGCACGCAGATGCTGGCCAAGGGGCACGACTTTCGCCGCGTCACGCTGGTGGCCGCGGTGAATGCCGACGGCGCGCTCTTCAGCAGCGACTTCCGCGCGCCGGAGCGGCTGTTCGCCCTTTTGATGCAAGCCGCCGGCCGCGCCGGCCGCGATGCCGAGCAGGCCGCGCGCAGCGAGATGTGGGTGCAGACCTGGCACCCCACCCACCCCATCTACGCGGCGCTGCGCAAACACGATTACGAAAGCTTCGCCGCCACGCAGCTGGCAGAGCGCAAGGCCGCCGGCCTGCCGCCTTTCTCCAGCCTGGCCCTGCTGCGTGCCGAAGCCCGAACGGCCGAGGCTGCGACCGGTTTCCTGCACGACGCTGCCGCGTTGATGGATGCGCAGCAGGCCGGCGTGACGATCTACCCGCCCGTGCCGCCGTTCGTCGCCAAGCTGGCCGACGTGGAACGGATGCAGATGCTGCTGGAGTC
>JBBSCV010000190.1:0-8140 GCA_038249925.1 Burkholderiales bacterium | reverse complement strand
GTTCACGGCGGCGTTCAAGGCCTTGTTCAGGCGCTCGATGATGGGCTTGGGCGTCTTCGCCGGCACGAACATCGCGTACCAGGAATCGACCTCGAAATCGGCCACGCCGGCTTCCTGCATCGTGGGCACGTCGGGGAAGGCTGCGCTGCGCTTGACGGTGGACACCGCCAGCGCCTTGAGCTTGCCCGTCTTCACGAACTGCGCCGCCGCGGGGATGGACACCCACAGCATGGGCACCTGGCCGCCCATCACATCAATGACGGCCGGACCGCCGCCGCGGTAGGGGATGTGCGTGATGCTCAGGCCCGTGCGCAGGTTGAACAGCTCGCCTGCCAGGTGGCTGGGCGAACCGTTGCCCACCGATGCGAACTGCAGCGGCTTCTTCTTCGCCAACGCGATGAGCTCCTTGACGGTGTTGGCCTCGAAGGACGGGAGCACCACCAGGATTTGCGGCAGCGAGGCCACGATGCCCACCGATTCGAAATCGCGTTCGGTGTCGAAGGGCAGCTTCGCGAAGATGGCCGGGTTGATGGTGTGCGAGCTCAGCGTGAACAGCACCGTGTAGCCATCTGCCGCGGCTTTGGCCACGACATCGGTGCCCAGCGAGCCACCGCCGCCGCCGCGGTTTTCGATGACCACGGTCTGCCCCAGCTGTGCTTGCAGCTTGCCTTGCACGATGCGTGCGATGACATCGGTGCCGCCACCCGGCGGGAAAGGCACGACGAAGCGCACCGGCTTGTCGGGGTAAGGCCCCTGGGCCAGCGTTTGCAGCGGCAGCATGGCCGCTGCGGTGGCGGCCAGGCAAAGCAGGCGTCGAATCGGGTTCTTCACGGGGGTCTCCTACTGTTGAAATGCAGCACCGCAGGGGCCGGCGCCGGGGAAAAACCAAGGGTGCGAGAAGCGTCGGCCGCAGCAGCGATCAGCCTGTCGGCCAGACCGCGCACCTGCGTGCGTGCAAAGCGGATGGAAGGCGCGCTGATGCCTATGGCGGCCACCGGCTCGCCACGCGCATCGAACACCGGCACGCCCAGGCCGCAGACGCCCAGGCGCCATTCCTCGCGGTTTTCGGCATAACCACGTTCGCGCGTGCGGCGCAGCTCGGTCTGCAGCGCCGCGTAGTCGGTCAGGCTGTTCGGCGTGTGGGCCTTCAGGCTGCCCAGCCGCGCCTGCAGCCGCGCGGCATCGGCGTCTTCGCCCCAGGCCGCCAGCAGCGCCTTGCCCGAAGCCACACAGGCCGCCGGCGCGCGGCCGCCGACGCGTGAATACGCGGCCACGGGCAGAGGGCTGTCGAACTTGTCGAGGTAGACGATCTCAGAACCGTCCAGCACCGCCAGGTGGATGGTCTCGCCGGTGGCGGCCGACAGGCTGGCCAGGTGCGGGCGCAGCAGCGTGCGCAGGTCGGCCGCGGCTTCGACGAGCGCGCCCAGCTCGAACAGGCGCAGGCTGGGCCGGTAGGCGCTGGTGGTGGCGTCTTGCACCGCCCAGCCGCAGGCCACCAGCGTTTGCAGCGTGCGGTGGGCGTTGCTGCGCGCCATGCCGAAGGCCCCGGCCACGTCGACCAGGCGGCAGCCGCGCTGCTGGCGCACCAGCCAGTCCAGCACCGTCAGGCCCTTGGCAAGCGTTGAATCCATTGTTCCGATGGCCCGGCCGGAGTTCCAATATTTGGAACGCTATTCGTTATGTTGGAACAACTGTAGATCGCGCGGCAGCAGCGGTCAAACGCCACCGGATCAGGAAAACCCTGGTGCTGGTGCTGGTGCTGGTGCTGGTGCTGGTGCTGGTGCGCGTGTTCGTGCTCGTGCTTGTGCTCGGCAGGGGCCGGCTCCGGCACTGCGAGTTGCTGCGGGACCTGGAGTCGCGAGCTTCAGCGCCGGCGGCGGCCGGCCAGCAGCTGCAGCAGGTCGGCAAACACGGCGTTGCCTGGCGGCGCTGCGAGGTCGATGGCCTGGCAGCGGGCGTAGCAGGCGCTCAAGTCCAGGCCCACGCCGAGGCCGAAGATCTTCACGTCCCCCGTGGCCTCTTGCTGCGCCACCACCTCGCGCAGGTGGTGGTCGAGGTAGTGCGCGTCGTTGGCCAGCTGCGTGGCGCCTTCCATCGGGCAGCCGTCAGATACCACCAGCAGCAGGCGGTGGCGCACCTCTTGCGCACGCAAGCGCCCGCAGGCCCAGACCACGGCCTCGCCGTCCACGCCTTCGCGGAAGAGCATGGGCTCCAGCAGCGCGGCCACGCCGCGCCGCGCGTGGCGCCAGGTCTCATCGGCGTCCTTGAACACGAGGTGCAAGGTCTCGGCCAGGCGGCCGGGGTGCGGCGGCCGGCCGTCACGCTGCCACTGGCGCTGCGCGCGGCCGCCATGCCAGGCACCGGTGCTGAAGCCCAGCAGTTCGGTGCTCACGCCCACCATCTCGGCGGCACGCAACAGCAGCTCGGCCAGCATGGCCACGCTTTCGGCATGCACCTTCATCGAACCCGAACAGTCCACCAGCACCGTCAGCGCAGCGTCGCACACCGGCGCCACGCGCTCGGTGCGGAAGAGGCGGCGCTCGGTGGGCACCGCTACCAGCTGCGCCAGGCGGCGGCCGTCGATGCGGCCCTCTTCCTGCGCGCCCTGCCAGCCGTCGTCGGCGGGCTCGGCCAGCAGCGCTTGCAGCGCGCGCGCCAGGCGCGGCAAGTTGGCGCCCTGGGCGGCCACGCGGGCGTCCAGCCGCTCACGGTGCGCAGCCAGCACGGGCGCGCGCAGCAGCGTGGCCGCGGGCAACTCGCGATCATAGGCGCGGGTGTAGACGCGGTAGCCGTCGGGCGAGGCCGCCAACACGCGGCTGTCGCCGGTGTCGACGCTGGCCACACCCTCGGACACCTGCGCATCGGGGTCCAGCAGCAGCGCAAACGCGGGCGCTGCATCGGCGTCCCGCTTGGCCGTGCGGCCCGAGCCTTCGTCGTCCTCGGCGCTGGCGCGCAGCATCGCGCCCACCGTGCGCGCGATGGCCAGCGCGTGCACCGCATAGGCGGCCTGGTCGTGGCGGTCACGGCGCAAGCCGCCCAGCGCCACGCCGATGACCGGCGCCAGCGCGAAGCGCGTCGATTCGATGACGCCTTCGGTGGCCTCCAGCACCGGCTCGGTGGTGACGCGCGCCCGCGTGATCTGCGCCACGGCATACAGCAGCAGGCCGCGCGCTGAATCTGTCAGGCCGCTGCGGTGGAACTCGTCGCTCCAGGCCTCGAAGCGGTGGCGCAGGTTGTGCCGCACGCCGGCATGCGCCGCATCGGCCAGCGCTTCACAGCGGAACTGCTCCAGCACGTCGAAGATCAGTCGCTCGGCGGCGGCCTCTGCCGCCAGCCCGTCATGCTCGGCCGAAAGCAGCGCGGCATGCAAGCCAGCATCGCTGTGGCGCAGGCGCAGCGCCAGGCCGTCGGCCGCACCGCGAAACGAAGCGAAGTCGTCAAGTTCCAGCACCGGGTGCAGATGGGGTGCGAAGTGCGGCAGGCGCACGCTGCCACGGTGCAGCCGGCGGCCGCGGAAGTGCAGGTCGGCCTCACCCGCCAGTGCGCGGATGGCGGCCACGCTCAGCTCTTCCACCTGCTGCTGCAGGCGGGCGCGCACCACCGCAGCGTCGGTCATCTCAGCCCATCTCTTTGTCGAAGCAGCGCTGGAAGTATTCGGCCACCACCGCCCGCTCGGCGTCTTCGCACTTGTTCGCGAAGCTCAGCCTGAAGGCCAGCGCCTCGTCGCGGAAGATGCCCAGGTTCTCGGCCCAGCTGATGACGGTGCGCGGCGACATCAGCGTGGACAAGTCACCCGCCTCGAAGCCACGCCGTGTGAGTTCGGCCACTGCCACCATACGTTCCAACAACGCGCGCTGCTCGGGCCCGGCCAGCGCGGGCACGCGCGCCTGCACGATGGACACCTCTTCATCACGCGGCAAAAAATTCAGCGTGGCCACGATATTCCAGCGGTCGATCTGCGCGTGGTTCAGGCGCTGCGCGCCGTGATACAGGCCGTTCAGGTTGCCCTGCCCCACGGTGTTGGCCGTGGCGAACAAGCGGAAAGCCGGATGCGGCCGCAGCACGCGGTTCTGGTCCAGCAGCGTGAGCTGGCCGTCGCGTTCAAGAATGCGCTGGATGACGAACATCACGTCGGGCCGCCCGGCGTCGTATTCGTCGAAGATCAAGGCCACCGGCCGCTGCAAAGCCCAGGGCACGATGCCTTCCTGGAATTCGGTCACCTGCACGCCTTCACGCAGCACCACGGCGTCGCGGCCGATCAGGTCCAGCCGGCTGATGTGGCCGTCGAGGTTCACACGCACACAAGGCCAGTTCAGGCGCGCGGCCACCTGCTCCACGTGGGTGCTCTTGCCCGTGCCGTGCAGGCCCTGCACCAGCACGCGCCGGTTGTGCTTGAAGCCGGCCAGCAGCGCCAGCGTCACCTCCGGGTTGAAGCGGTAGGCGCTGTCGGTGTCGGGCACATGCTCGTCGCGTGTGCTGAAGGCGGGCACGGTGAGCGGGCTGTCGAAGCCGAAGACATCGCGCACGGCCACTTCGCGGTCGGGCAGGTGGGGGTTCAAGGTGGGGGCTCCCGGTCTGACCGAGGTTCGGGTTGCGGGCCGGAATCTGGTTCGGGATGCGGTTCAGGCGCAACCTCGGCCAGCGCGTCGATGCGCCCCAGCGCCTCGGCCGCGCGCTGCAGCGCCGGCAGCACCTGCAGCGCCCGTTCTTCGGTGAAGCGGATGGCCGGCGCCTGCACGGCCACGCCCATCGACGCGCGGCCATCACGGCCTTCCGGGTTGGGCACCGCCACGGCCACGCACAGCAGGCCGGGCAAAAATTCTTCACGGTCCAACGCGTAGCCGTCGCGGCGAACGCGCGCCAGTTCGGCTTCCAGCAATTCGGGGTCGGTGATGGTGTTGGCGGTATAGCGCTCAAGCGCCACGCCGGCCAGGGTACGGCGGCGCTGCGCCGCGTTCATCTGCGCCAGAAAGAGCTTGCCGCTGGCCGAGCAATGCGCCGGCACGCGAGAGCCGGGGTGCAGATAAAAGCGCAGCGGCGCGGCGGTTTCCACGCGGTCGAGGTAGATCACCTCGGCGCCCGACAGCACCGTGAGGTTGCCGCTTTCGCCCACCTCTTCCACCAGACGGCGCAGAACCGCGTGGCGCGCGCCGTGCAGGCTGTTGTTCAGCAGCACCTGCTCGGCCAGGCGGCGCAGGCGCAGGCCGGTGCTGTAGTGGCGGCCATCACGTTCACGCTGCAGCAGGCCCGCGCCTTCCAGCTGCACCAGCATGCGGTGCAGCGTGGGTTTGGGCATGCCGGTTTGTTCCACCAGCGCAGGCAGCGAAAACAACTGGTCGCGGCTGGCCATCAGCTCCAGCAGCGAAAAAAGCCGCAGCGCAGGGGTGTCGCCGGGCAAGCCGGCTTCCGGCACGGTGTTCATGGTGCGATGCTAGTCGAGATCAATAAAACGGTACGCCTTATTCCGTTTATTGAATGAATTGATTGACAGGCCTGCAGGCGGTGCCTAGAGTTCGCAGCAGTTCCTGTTCCTGGAAATACGTGGAAATTTCTGGAACTCAGCGCACCCATTCACCCCGCGAAAGCCGTCCAGGAGACACCGCATGAGCAGCCCCGTGAACCACGCCACCGCGCGCCGCACGCCCGTTGTCGGCATGCAGAAGATGACGCCTTCTGAAGCCTTCGTCGAAACCATGGTCGCCAACGACGTGCGCCACATGTTCGGCATCATGGGTTCGGCCTTCATGGACGCGATGGACATCTTCGCGCCGGCCGGCATCACGCTGATCCCCGTGGTGCACGAACAAGGTGGCGCGCACATGGCCGACGGCTACTTTCGCGCCAGCGGCAAGCACGGTGTCGTCATCGGCCAGAACGGCCCCGGCATCAGCAACTGCGTGACGGCGATTGCCGCAGCCTACTGGGCGCACAGCGCGGTGGTGATGATCACGCCCGAGACCGGCACCATGGGCATGGGCCTGGGCGGCTTCCAGGAAGCCAACCAGCTGCCGATGTTCCGGGAATTCACCAAGTACCAGGGCCACGTGGTGAACCCCAAGCGCATGGCCGAATTCACCGCGCGCTGCTTCGACCGCGCAATGAGCGAGATGGGCCCGACGCAGCTGAACATCCCGCGTGACTACTTCTACGGCGAGATTCAGTGCGAGATTCCCAAGCCCATGCGCGTGGAACGCGGCAGCGGCGGCGAGAACAGCCTGAACGCAGCCGCCGAATTGCTGGCAAATGCCAAGTTCCCGGTCATTCTTTCTGGCGGTGGCGTGGTGCTGGCCGACGGGGTGGAGGCCTGCAAGGCACTGGCCGAACGCCTGGGCGCGCCGGTGTGCAATGGCTACCTGCGCAACGACAGTTTCCCCGCCAGCCACCCGCTGTGGGCCGGCCCGCTGGGCTACCAGGGCAGCAAGGCGGCGATGAAGCTCATCGCCCAGGCCGACGTGGTGGTGGCTTTGGGCTCGCGCATGGGCCCCTTCGGCACCCTGCCCCAGCACGGCATGGACTACTGGCCCAAGGATGCCAAGATCATCCAGGTCGAAGCCGACCACACCAACCTGGGCCTGGTGAAGAAGATCCACGTCGGCATCCACGGCGACGCCAAGGCCGTGGCCCAGGCGCTGCTCGCACGCCTTGCCGGCAAGACCCTGGCCTGCGACAGCACCAAGGCCGAACGTGCGCAGAAGATTGCCGCCGAGAAGGCCGCCTGGGAGAAAGAACTCTCAGCCTGGACGCACGAGCGCGACGCCTACAGCCTGGACATGATCGAAGAGGCGAAACACGAGCGCACCTTCAACGGCGGCCGTTACCTGCACCCGCGCCAGGTGCTGCGTGAACTGGAAAAGGCGCTGCCGCCGCGCGTGATGGTGTCCACCGACATCGGCAACATCAACGCCGTGGCCAACAGCTACCTGCGTTTCGAAGAGCCGCGCAGCTTCTTCGCGCCGATGAGTTTCGGCAATTGCGGCTACTCGCTGCCCACGATGATCGGCGCCAAGCTGGCCGCGCCCGAGCGCCCGGCCGTGGCCTACGCCGGTGACGGCGCCTGGGCGATGAGCATGGTGGAAATCATGACCGCCGTGCGCCACGACATTCCGGTGACGGCGGTGGTCTTCCACAACCGGCAGTGGGGCGCGGAGAAGAAGAACCAGGTCGATTTCTACAACCGCCGCTTCGTGGCGGGTGAACTGGAAAGCACCAGCTTCGCCGGCATTGCCAAGAGCATGGGCGCCGAGAGCATCGTCGTGGATGACATCGAACAGGTGGGCCCGGCGCTTCAGCGCGCCATCGACCTGCAGATGAACCAGAAGAAGACCTGCGTCATCGAGATCATGTGCACGCGCGAACTGGGCGACCCGTTCCGGCGCGACGCGCTGGCCAAGCCGGTGCGTCTGCTCGACAAATACAAAGACTACGTTTGAGATGACGGCCGCCTTGCCGACATTTCGGCACGCACGGCTGGCGGCGCTGATCGAACGTGCACGCGTGCGCGTGGCCCGTGCCGCACTGCCGCGCGTGGCGATGGTGTGGCCTTGCGACGCGCTGGCGCTCGAGGCCGCTGCGGCCATGGCTGCGGCCGGCATCGCGCAGCCGGTGCTGGTGGGGCCGGCGGCGCGCATCGGGCCCACGCCTTTCGAAGTCGTCGACACATCCGATGTGCCGGTCGAAGCCGCCCGCATCGCGGTGACGATGGCGCGCGAGGGCCGCGTGGCCGCGCTGATGAAAGGCTCGCTGCACACCGACGATCTGATATCGGCCATCGTGGCGCGCAAGACCGGCCTGCGCGGCACACGACGCATCAGCCACGCTTTCCTGTTCGACCTGCCGACCTACCCCAAGCTGCTGGCCCTGGCCGACTGCGTCGTGAACATCGCGCCCGACCTGAAGACCAAGCACGACATCCTGGCCAATGCGCTGGACCTGCTGCGCGGTTTAGGCATCAGCCAGCCCAAGGCGGGCATCGTGGCGGCTGTGGAAACGGTGAACCCCGACATCCCGGCCACACTGGACGCACAAGCCCTGGTGCAGCAGGCGCAGCAGGGTGCCTTCGGCAACGCCATCGTCGAAGGCCCCTTCGGCTTCGACAACGCCTACAGCGCCGAAGCCGCGCGCATCAAGGGCATGAAGTCGG
>JBBSCV010000189.1:0-8181 GCA_038249925.1 Burkholderiales bacterium | reverse complement strand
CGTTCGGCCAGCGCCGCGATCTTGGTCACGCCCTCGTCCATCATGGCCTGGGTGCGAAAGACGCTGGCGTACTGCTGCATGGTGTCGCGGATGTCGCCGGCCACATGTTGCGCGTATTCACCGGTGCTGTTGGCGTCCAGCCGCGCCAGGCGCGCCAGCGATGCGTCGGCGGCATCTGCCGGCAACGGCTTGTGCTTCTGGGTCTTCAGCCCGCTCTCGGCGATGTGGTTGCCAGCAGCACGGCCGAACACCAGCAGGTCGAGCAGCGAATTGGTGCCCAGGCGATTGGCGCCGTGCACGCTGACGCAGCTGCATTCGCCCACCGCATAGAAGCCGTTCACCACGCTGTTCGGGTTGCCGTTGGGTTTGCCAACTTCAGGCACCACCACCTGGCCGTGGATGTTGGTCGGAATGCCGCCCATCTGATAGTGGATGGTCGGCACCACGGGGATGGGTTCCTTCGTGATGTCGACGTTCGCGAAGTTGTGGCCGATCTCGAAAACGCTGGGCAGGCGCTTCATGATGGTGTCAGCACCCAGGTGGGTCAGGTCGAGGTTGATGTAGTCCTTGTTGGGACCACAACCGCGGCCTTCCTTGATTTCCTGGTCCATGCAGCGGCTGATGAAATCGCGCGGCGCCAGGTCTTTCAGCGTCGGGGCATAACGCTCCATGAAACGCTCGCCGTTGCTGTTGCGCAGGATGGCACCTTCACCGCGGCAGCCTTCGGTCAGCAGCACGCCGGCGTTGTGCACGCCCGTCGGGTGAAACTGCCAGAACTCCATGTCTTCCAGCGGAATGCCGGCGCGCGCCGCCATGCCGAGGCCGTCGCCGGTGTTGATGAAGGCATTCGTGCTAGCGGCAAAGATGCGCCCCGCGCCGCCGGTGGCGAACATCGTGGTCTTGGCTTCGAGGATGTAGACATCGCCGGTTTCCATCTCGAGCGCGGTGACACCCAGCACGTCGCCATCGGCGTCGCGGATCAAATCCAGTGCCATCCACTCGACGAAGAAGTTGGTGCGCGCCTTCACGTTCTGCTGGTACAGCGTGTGCAGCATGGCGTGGCCGGTGCGGTCGGCCGCGGCGCAGGCGCGCTGCACGGGCTTTTCGCCGTAGTTGGCGGTGTGGCCGCCGAAGGGGCGCTGGTAGATGGTGCCGTCGGGGTTGCGGTCGAAGGGCATGCCCATGTGCTCGAGTTCGTACACCACTTTCGGCGCTTCGCGGCACATGAACTCGATGGCGTCCTGGTCGCCGAGCCAGTCGGAGCCTTTCACGGTGTCGTAGAAGTGGTAATGCCAGTTGTCCTCGGCCATGTTGCCCAAGGACGCGCCGATGCCGCCCTGCGCCGCCACCGTGTGCGAACGCGTGGGGAATACCTTGCTCAGCACGGCCACGTTCAGGCCGGCCAGCGCCAATTGCAGCGAAGCGCGCATGCCGGAACCGCCGGCGCCCACGATGACGACGTCGAATTTGCGACGCGGAAGGCTGTTGGTCAAAGCCATGTTTTCAGAGTCTCCAGAGCACTTGAATGGCCCAGCCCATGCACCCCACGAGCCAGACGATGGTGAACACCTGCAGCACCAGCCGGATGGCGGCTGGCTTGACGTAGTCCATCCAGATGTCGCGCACGCCGACCCAGGCATGCCAGCCCAGCGAGAAGAAGATGACGAGGGTCAGCACCTTCATCCACTGCGCCGCGAAGATGCCCGCCCAGGTGTCGTAGCCGATGGGGCCGCTGGTGAAGATCACCTGCGCCAGCAGCAGCACCGTGAACAAGGCCATGAGCGTGGCGGTGACGCGCTGGCTCAGCCAGTCACGCATGCCGTAGTGGGCGCCGACGACGACGCGCTTGGAACCGTAGTTGACCGACATGTCAGTGGCCTCTTTCAGTACACGCCGAAGAGCTTGGCGCCCAGTACCACGGTCAGCGTCAAGCTGCCGATCAACGTCGCGACAGCCGATGAATGACCCTGCGCCTTGGAGACGCTGTGCGTCATGTCCATCCACAGGTGACGTACCCCGGCGATGAAGTGGTGCAGGAAGGCCCAGATCAGGCCCAGCATGGCAATTTTCACCAGCCAGCCCGGCACGAAACCCAGGCCCGCACTGAAGGCGCTGGTGAAGCGCTCGAAACTGATCTCGGAGGTGACGCTGACGTCGAACATCCAGATCACCAGGGGCAGCAACGCGAACATGACGACGCCACTGATGCGGTGCAGGATGGACACCAACGCCGCCACCGGCAGGCGGTACTTCACGGCATCGATCAAACGCATCGTGCCGGGTCTGGTTCTTCTCATCTCTGCCATCTCAATTCAGCCGTGTGTTGTTCTTGAAAGCGAAACCCGGTGAAACCCTAGCAGTCTATTGCACTGCGCCAGGCTTACACGGGGCTGCATGCATGATGTTCGCAGCCCTCAGCTGAGCTCGTTGCGGTAGTGGTGGGCCTCGGTGTGGTACAGCCCGCGTCGCAACTCGACCGGCCGGTCGCCGTAGGTGTAGGCCAGGCGCTCTACCGAGAGCAGCGGCGCATGTTCAGGCGCGGCCAGCAGTGCGGCGTCGGCTGCGCTTGCGGCCACGGCGCGAATTTTTTCTTCAGCGCGGATCATGTGCACGTTGAATTCAGCCTCGAAAAGCCGGTACATCGGCCCCCGCCAGGCCTGCAGGCGTTCGGCCGTGAGGCCTTTGAAGAGCGTGCCGGGCAGCCACAGGTCGTCCAGCACCACCGGCCGCAGTGCGGCGCCGTCGCGGGCCAGCAACAAGCGGCGCACCTGCACGGCAGCCTCACCGGGCGCCAGAGCCAACAAACGTGCCACCTCGGCCGGCGCACGCATGCGGCGGCATTCCAGCAGACGGCGCTGCAGCTGCGGCGCGCTGCCGTCGTCGGCCACCAGGCGCAGAAAACGAAACTGCGTGGCCTGCTCGGCATGGCTGGCGACGAAGGTGCCCTTGCCCTGGCGGCGCACCAGCACGTTGTCAGTGGCCATTTCGTCGATGGCCTTGCGCACGGTGCCCTGGCTGACACGGAAGCGCGCGGCCAGTTCCACCTCGCTGGGGATGGCCTGCCCGGGCAACCACTCGCCCGCCTGCAGGCCCTGCACCAGCAGCGCCTTGATCTGCTGGTAGAGCGGGCTGAAGGCGGGGGCCGCAGGCGCAGCCGCGCTGGCTGGCGTGGGCAGGGAGACGTCGGCGGGCATGTTGTGCATTGTCCCTCATCAAGTCTTGCATAAGACATAAGACGCATGAGACAGCAGACCTCCGCACGAGTGCCTTGACTAGAATCTGTCGCTGCTGTTCCTGCAACGACCACCCCTTTTCGCCCCAGGAGACCCCCATGTCCAAGAAGCCCGTCCGCGTGGCTGTCACCGGTGCTGCCGGCCAGATCGGCTATGCCCTGCTCTTTCGCATTGCCAGCGGCGAAATGCTGGGCAAGGACCAGCCCGTCATCCTGCAGCTGCTGGAAGTGCCGGTGGAAGGCCCGCAAAAGGCGTTGAAGGGCGTGATGATGGAGATCGACGACTGCGCCTTCCCGCTGCTGGCCGGCATGGAAGCGCACAGCGACCCCATGACCGCCTTCAAGGACAGCGACTACGCACTGCTGGTCGGCAGCATGCCGCGCAAGGCCGGCATGGAGCGCGCCGAGCTGCTCAGCATCAACGGGCAGATCTTCATCGGCCAGGGCAAGGCGCTGGACGCCGTGGCCAGCCGCGACGTGAAGGTGCTGGTGGTGGGCAACCCCGCCAACACCAACGCCTGGATCGCGATGAAGAGCGCGCCCAGCCTGCCGCGCGAGAACTTCACCGCCATGCTGCGCCTGGACCACAACCGCGCACTCAGCCAGCTGGCGGCGAAGACCGGCAAGCCGGTGGCCGCCATCAAGAACCTGGCCGTGTGGGGCAACCACAGCCCGACCATGTACGCCGACTACCGCTTCGCCACCATCGACGGCGCCAGCGTGAAGGACATGATCGACGACCACGCCTGGAACAAGGACGTGTTCCTGCCCACGGTCGGCAAGCGCGGTGCGGCCATCATCGAGGCGCGCGGCCTTTCCAGCGCTGCCAGCGCGGCCAACGCCGCCATCGACCACATGCGCGACTGGGCGCTGGGCACCCACGGCGGGTGGGTGACGATGGGCATCCCGAGCAACGGCGAGTACGGCATCCCCAAGGACACCATGTTCGGCTACCCCGTCACCTGCGAGGGCGGCAAGTACAAGCTCGTGGATGGCCTGCCCATCGACGAGTTCAGCCAGGATTGCATCGCCAAGACCCTGGCCGAGCTGGTGGGTGAGCAAGAAGGCGTGAAGCACCTGCTGTAAGGCGATGTCGAACCTGCCGCGCGATGTGCTCTTCGGCGCCGGCGATTTGCCGCCGGCGCTGCCGGTGTGCGACCACTACGCCGGCGTCGAGCCGCGCATGACCAAGAGCCTGCAGCTGCAGGCCGAGCTGGGCCCCGTCTTCGATGTCACGCTGGACAACGAAGACGGTGCGCCGGTGGGCGGTGAAATCGACCAGGCGCAGCTCATCGTCGGCCTGCTGAACGGGCCCGACAACCACCACGGCCGCGTCGGCGTGCGGCTGTTGCCGCTGCAGCACGCCAGCTTCACCGACGTGGCCGCGACCGTGCTGGCCAGCCCGCGTGCACCCGCCTACGTGATGCTGCCCAAGGCCGAGAGCGTGGCCGACGTGCAGCGTGCGCTGAAGGCCATCGACGCCCTGGGCGGCAGCGCGGTGCCGGTGCATGTGCTGATCGAAACCCACGGTGCGCTGCGCGATGTGTTCGCCATTGCCGCGCTGTCGCGCGTCGAATCGCTGTCTTTCGGCTTGATGGACTTCGTCTCGGCCCACCGCGGCGCCATCCCGCTCAGCGCGATGGGCGTGGAAGGCCAGTTCACGCACCCGCTGGTGCTGCGCGCGAAGCTCGAAATTTCCGCTGCCTGCCATGCCGCAGCAAAGACACCCTCGCACTGCGTCGTCGCCGAATTCAAGAACAACCGCGCACTGCAGGCTGCGGCCGAGAAGGCTTGCCGCATGCTGGGCTACACGCGCATGTGGAGCATCCACCCGGCGCAGGTGCGCCCCATCGTCGAGGCGTTCGCGCCGACGGCGGCCGAGATCGACGACGCCATCGAGATCATCACCGCCGCACAGGCCGCGCAGTGGGCACCCATCCGCCACCACGACACGCTGCACGACCGCGCCAGCTACCGCTACTTCTGGCATGTCATCGAACGTGCGCACCGCACCAGCCTGGCCGGCGCGCCGCAGCTGCCTGCCGAACTGCGCCTGGCCTGGTTCAGCTGACCCCACCTTGTTCTGACTGCTGCATGAACACACCTGCGCGCCTGCTTGCCGTGGCCCTGGCGCTGGCCTCGTTGTTGCCGCTGGCGCAGGCGCAGCAGCTGAAGCTGCGCCTGCTGCAGACCACCGACCTGCACATGCACCTGCTGGGCTGGGACTACTACCAGGACAAGCCGGCCGAAGAGTTCGGTCTCGACCGCACGGCCACGCTGATCAAGGCCGCACGCAACGAGGCGAAGAACACACTGCTCTTCGACAATGGCGACCTGCTGCAAGGCAACCCGCTGGGTGACTACATCGCCAAGGTCAAGCCGCTGCAGCCCGGCCAGGTTCACCCGGCCTACAAGGTGATGAACGCGCTGCGCTATGACGCCGCCAACATCGGCAACCACGAATTCAATTTCGGTCTGCCCTTCCTTCGCCTGTCGCTCGCCGGCGCCGCCTTTCCGTACGTCAACGCCAACATCGTGGTGGACGATGGCAACAACAACAGCAACAACGCCATCAACAGCAAGCCAGAAACCGCCAGGAACGTCTTCACGCCCTACGTCATCCTCGAGCGCAGCTTCACCGACGAGGCCGGCGCCAAGCACAAGCTGAAGGTGGGCGTGGTCGGCTTCGTGCCGCCGCAGGTGATGCAGTGGGACCGCCAGAACCTGCAGGGCCGCGTGCGCGCGCTCGACATCCCGGCCACCGCGCGCCGGCTGGTGCCGCGCATCAAGGCCGAGGGCGCGGATGTCGTCGTGGTCATCGCGCACTCGGGCTTCGAGCGTGGCGAGACGGTGTTCTTCGCTGAAAACGCCGTCGCGCGGCTGGCCGAGGTGCCCGGCGTCAACGCCGTGCTCTTCGGCCATTCGCACGGTGAATTTCCGGGTCGCTTCTTCAACGCCCATCCGATGGTGGATCTGGCCAAGGGCACCATCAACGGCGTGCCGGCCGTGATGCCGGGCTTCTGGGGCAGCCACCTCGGCGTGGTCGATCTCGTGCTGAACAAGGAGGGCAACAGCTGGAAGGTGGCCGACGCGCGCGCCGAGCTGCGCCCCATCTACGACCGCGCCACGCGCAAGGCCCTGGTGGCGCCCGACCCCCTGGTGGCCGAGCTCATCAAGACCGAGCACGAAGGCGCGCTGGCCTACGTGCGCAGCGAGGTGGCGCGCACGAGCCTGCCCATCCAGAGCTACTTCGCGCAGGTGGCCGACGACCCCAGCGTGCAGATCGTCGCCAATGCGCAGCTGGCGTATGCGCGCAAGGCGCTGGCGGGAACGCCGCTGGCGGCATTGCCGCTGCTCTCAGCCTCGGCACCCTTCAAGACCGGCGGGCGTGGCGGCGCGGGCTACTACACCGACATCCCGGCCGGGCCGATTGCCGTGCGCAACGTGGCCGATCTCTACATCTACCCCAACACCGTGAAGGTGGTGAAGCTGAGCGGCGCGCAAGTGCGTGAATGGCTCGAGTTTTCTGCCGGCGCCTTCAACCGCATCGACCCCGCCGGCGCGGCCGAACAGTTGCTGCTGAACCCCGCGTTCCCCAGCTTCAACTTCGACACCATCGACGGTGTGAGCTACCGCATCGACGTCACGCAGCCGGCCCGCTACGAACGAAGCGGCAAGCTGGTGGCGCCACAGTCGCGGCGCATCGTCGAGCTGCTGTACCGCGGCAAGCCCTTGGCGGAAGACGCCGAGTTCCTGGTCGTGACGAACAACTACCGCGCTTCGGGCGGTGGCAACTTCCCCTGGCTGGACGGCAGCAACATCGTGCTGGACGCGCCCGATGAAAACCGCGAGGCGTTGGTGCAGTACCTGCAGGCGGCAGGCACCGTCGACCCGGCCGCCGATGGCAACTGGCGCATCCTGCCCGTGCCCGGCGTGAAGCTGCGCTTCGTCTCGGGTGCCGGTGGCGTGGCCCACCTGCCGCGCTACCCGCAGCTGCGCCTGGTGCGAGAACAGGGCGACGGCACCGCGCTCTACGAGTTGCAGCCTTGAACCTGCTGAGCATGGCGCGGCGGCGCCGCGGTGGCCTGGTGGTGCTGGGCACGCTGGCCCTGCTGATGAGCCTGGCCATGCTGGGCCTGTTGCTGGTGTCACTGCTGACGCTGTGGTGGAGCTTCGACCTGCCGCCGCTGGACAAGGCGGTGGATTACCGCCCACGCCAGCATCTGCAAGTGCTGGCCGCCGACGGCAGCGAGATTGCGCAGTTCGGCAGCGAGCGCCGCATCTTCGTGCCCATCGCGGCCACGCCCACGCTGATGAAGCAGGCCGTGGTGGCGGTGGAAGACGCGAGCTTCTACGAGCACAGCGGCATCAGCTGGCGCGGCGTGGCGCGCGCGGCGTGGTCCAACCTCAGCGGCGGCATCGGTGGTGGCGCCAGCACCATCACGCAGCAGGTGGCTCGCACTTTTTTCCTGAGCACCCAGCGCACGGCCGAACGCAAGATCAAGGAAGCGCTGATTGCGCGCCAACTGGAGCAGACGCTCAGCAAGGACGAGATCCTGGAGCTCTACCTGAACCAGATCTACCTCGGCCAGCGTGCCTACGGCTATGGCGCTGCGGCGCAGGTCTACTTCGGCAAGCCGCTGGCGCAGCTGAACCTGGCCGAAACCGCGATGCTGGCCGGCCTGCAGCAAAACCCCATCTATGCCAACCCCGTGAGCAACCCGGCGGCGGCCACACGGCGCCAGCAATGGGTGCTGCGGCGCATGCTGAACATCGGCGTCATCAACGAAGCGCAGCACGACGAAGCGGTGGCTGCCAAGCTCGTCTATCGCAAGCCGGCTTTCGTGGCTGTGCAGGCCCAGCATGTGGCCGAGATGGCCCGCCGCGCGGTGGTCGAACGCCTGGGCGAGAAGGCCTACAGCGAAGGCGTGCGCGTCTTCACCTCGTTG
>JBBSCV010000188.1:0-8196 GCA_038249925.1 Burkholderiales bacterium | reverse complement strand
GTCGAGCCAGGCCCGCTGCGCATCCGAAACTTCCATCTGGGCGTGATAAAAAAGGTCCAGTTCGCCCATCAGTCGGTCATGCAAGCGGATCGGCACGGCAACCACGGTCTCGAACCCGGCTTCGGCGCAGTGATTGAACTGTGGCGACTGCATGCTGCGGATCGGTATGACGCGAGCGCCTGGTGGCGAATCGGGCAGGCTGCAATGGCACTCACCTGCCGTCAGAAATTGCTCAGCCTGCACCATGCTGGCTGGCAAGCCGTGCGAAGCCAGCATCAGGCAACGGCTGTTCTTTTCGTCGGTCCAGCGCAGGGCAACCCCATCGGCTCGTGCCACGCGTGCCACAGACTGGGTAAATCGGGTGGCCAGTTCGTCGAGTGTGAGGGCACGCGTGACCAGGTTGGTGATCTCGTACAGGCTTTCCAGTCGCTCGTGCTTTTCCTCGAGCTGCGCTGTCTTCTCATGCACCTTGGTTTCGAGGCTGCGGTACATGGACTGCAGTTGTGCCGCCATGTCGTTGAAGCCGGCTGCCAGCGTGCCGAACTCGTCGGTGGTCTGGCGTTCAACCCGTGCGTCCAGATCGCCACCTTGAATGCGCCTGATGGCCTGCTTCAGCAGGCTGACCGGTTCGAGCACGAACCGGTAACCCGTGTACAGCAACAGGGCTGCGCCCAACACAGCCAGCGCCATCAACGCGACCTGCAACAAATGCATCAGCGCAGCCCAGCGCGACAGACGCGTTTCAATTGCGGCGACGAAGCTGTCGATGTGTGCCGTGAACGTCGCGATCTGCACAGCTGCAGTGACTGGCACAGCAGGCGGCGGCGCCACAGCTTCGAGCAGCTGACGGAAATTCGCCCAGTCCCGTTCGACCGTCTTGAAACTCTCGCGCACCGCGTCGTCCTGCGGCAGGAACAGCGGCCGATCGGGGTCCCCCTTGCGCAACAACTCCAGGCTGCGCTCGAACTCCGCCAGCTGTCGTGGCAGCACTGCGCTGTCGCCAGCGCCAGCCGACAGCAGCATGCGGTAGGCCTGCATGCGCATGCGCCCGGCCTCGTTGACCGAGGCCGCGCCGCCTTCGAGCTGCAACGACATCCAAACCAACACGCTGATGGCAAAAAGCCCCAGGAGCAGAAATGGCGTGGCCACCAGGAAGAGCTTGGCGCCAAGGGTCCAGTGCCGAAGTGTCCGCATGCGGTGAATTTACGCCCTGGCGCTAGTCGTGCAATTTCGGAGCAGCAAGATATCCAAGCAACGACTCGCGCCAAGCCTTGACCGTCGTCTGACCGACGACAAGCATCATGCAGATGCCCGGACGGCTTCAACCGCAGCAGGCGCTGGCTGAGCAGCAGGAATCCGCCACCACTGCGACGGGAGCAGCGTGCAACTTCGAAATGCGCACGCGCCAGAGGTCGGGACCAGCCTCCAGAATGCGCCAGTGAAGGGCGGTTCAGTCACGGCCGCGGCGTCAGCCGTCCTTGCCGTCCAGGCGTGTCGACATCAGCCACGGCGTGTAGATGACGAGGTAGATGGCAAAGGCGGCGCTCCAGGCCAGCGCAGCCGCCAGCAAGGACTGCACGAACCACTGCGGCGCCACGATCGGCAGCAGCACACGCAGCACCGCCGCCGCCATCACCAGCCCATACGCCAGCACCTCGGCCTTCGACGCCTGCAGCGGCCGCCCGGTGTGGCCGCGCGCCGTGCGCGTGACCATGCCGATGATCAGCCCCCCGGTCGCACCGATGGCCAGCGCGTGCACGCCCGCCGACGCCGCCACCCAACCGATCTGACCCATCGCGAGCAGTGCGAAGCCCAATGGCAGCCACACGTAAGCGGCATGCAAGATCCACAGGATGGGACGGCTGCGCGTGACGCCTGGCTGCCACGACCACTGGCGACGCAGATGTGCGGCAGCGGCCAGGCCGAAAGCAACGGCAGTGAACCCGGCAGGCGCGGCCACGACCCACGACAGCAGAGAGATGCCCGTCAGCGCCAGCGTCACTTGCTCGAAACGAGGCTTCAGCTTGAGGCTGAGGCCCGGTGTCACACTGTTCGTGAACGCCGGCAACACGCGCCCGACCATCACGCACTCGATCATCACGATCAATGCCAGCGCCGCGTGCAGCGCGCGCAATGGCGCGATGTCGATGAGCCCCAGCACCGCCAGGTGAAAACACAGATTGGCCAGCGACAGCAGCAGCAGGATGCCGGCGAGCGGGAGGTTGCGCCGGTTGCGAGCCCGCAGCAGCACGTTGATGAGCACCGCTGCCACCACCGGCAGCAGCATGAAGTCGAGGACGGCATACAACGCGTACGGCCCCACGATGGCAGCGATGCGTGCTGCCAGCCACAACGCCACCAGTGCCCCCAAAAAAGCGCCCCGCGGCGTGGCCAGCCCGGTCCAGGCCTTGCCGGCCGTCAGCAAGAACCCCACGATGACCGCCACGGCGAAGCCGTACAACATTTCGTGCGCATGCCACAGCAGCGGGGAGACGCTCAGCCCGGCCGACACCTGCCCCAGGAACAAGGCCAGCCACAGCGGTATGGCCAACATGCCGAACAGCGCGGCACACAGATAGAACGGACGGAAGCCCAGACGCAACAGCGGCCAGCCGCGTGGCTTGAGCGCAGGTGCTGTTGTGGATGCATTGGCGGATGCTGTGGCGGGTGCTGTGGCGGCGAGGGTAATGGCGACGTGCTTCATGGCGGGGGTGTGTGAAGGGATGCTGCGTGACGCAGACGCTTGCTTTAAGATGCATGCGTGTTGCATCTTAGTGCGCCGACCCAGGCAAAGCAACAGCATCGATGCATCGTCAGGAAACCGTATGCGACTGGCTGAATACACCGACTACACACTGCGCGTGCTGATGTATTGCGCCGCGCACCCCGACCGCCAGATCACCATCGCTGAACTGGCGGAACGCCATGGCGTGTCGAAGAATCACCTGATGAAAATCGTCAACGACCTGGCGCGCCAGGGCGTACTGGCGACCACGCGCGGGCGCGGCGGCGGGCTGCGCTTGCTCAAGCAGCCTGCCGACATCCGGGTAGGCGACGTCGTGCGCAGTTCCGAGACCGACTTCCGCCTCGTCGAGTGCTTCGATGGCAGCACCAACAGCTGCACGCTGACACCGTCATGCCGCTTGAAGGGGGTGTTTCACGCTGCGCTGCAGGCCTACTTCAACGAGCTTGACAGCGTGACCCTGGCCGACATCACCACCCCGTTGCCACCGGCCGGCGGCGCGGGGGCGGCGTCGCGCGGTACCAGGGCCGCAGCTCCGATGCGTGCGCCCGTGACACGCCAACGTGCGCCTGCCAAGTAGACAACGTCGACAGGTGTCGATGAAGATGACCATCCCCATTCCTGGCCACTCCGCCCCCGCCGTCGGCTTCGAAGTACCGCTGGAAATGCTCTCGGCCTGCCACGAACGAGCCCTGCACCAGTGTGCGACTCTGCGGCGGCTGGTGCCGCATCTGGCCCAGCGCGGCGCCGACGTGGACGCGCGCATCGCTGCTGCGGCCGTGCTGCGGTATTTCGACACCGCGGCGAAGGACCACCACGCGGATGAAGAGACCGACCTCTTTCCCGCACTCATCGAGTCGATGGCCGGGTCGGATGCGGTCTGCCTCCGTGAGTTGGTGCGAGCCTTGACCGTCGACCATCGTGCGCTCGAATCGCACTGGCAGCGCCTGCGCGTCGTCTTGCTACAGATCGCCGCGGGCAATGCAATTCCGCTGGCCAGCGCGGATGTCGAAGCGTTCGTTGTCTTGTATCAACAGCACATCGCCCGCGAAGAGAGCGAGCTGTTGCCGATGGCAACCCGGCTCATGGGTGACGAGGCGCTGGATCGCGTGGGAAAGGCGATGCGCGAGCGGCGCGGCATCACCGCAATCGCGTAGCGGAGACCGGCATGCCGCGGGCGAGCCAGCCCCATCGTCTTCAAAATCACGACCTCGCACCGAGGCCGACAAAGCACCCGGCGCGAGAAGTCGACCTACTTCGTTCCGCGCTGAACTCGGGCCGCACCCACTTGCGCAGAGCGTGCTCGGGCAGTCGATGCGCTAGTTCGCCATCACCTTCGGCAGCCAGGTGGTCAGCTGCGGGAAGGCGATGAGCAGCCCCACCGCCAGCACCTGCAGCACCATGAACTGCAACATGCCGGCATAGATCTGCTTCAGTTCCCACTGCGGCACCACGCCCTTCAGGAAGTAGGCGGACAGGGCCACAGGGGGTGAAAGCCAGGCGGTCTGCAGCGTCACCGCCACCAGGGTGCAGAACCAGATCAGGTCGATGCCCGCGGCCTGCACCAGCGGCAGCACGATGGGCACGATGATCAGCACGATGGGCACCCACTCCAGCGGCCAGCCCAGCACGAAAATCAGCGCCAGGATGACGATGAGCATCAGCGTGGGCGGCAGCGAAAGGCTCGTCAGCATGTTGGCCAGGAATTCGCCACTGCCCAGGCGCGAGAACACCGAACCGAAGAGGTTCGACGCCACGACCAGCATCAGGATCATGCTGGACACCTCCAGCGTCTGCCAGGCCGCGCGCTTGAGCTTTGCCCAGCCCATGCGGCCCGAGCCGAAGGTGAGCAGGAAGGTGGCGAAGCAGCCCACCGCACCCGCATCGGTGGGCGTGGCAATGCCGGCCAGGATGACGCCCAGCGTCGACATGATGACGACGATGACCGGCGCCACGCCGAAGACCAGGTCCTTGATCACCGGGCCGAGCGTGGGCGAGCGTTCCGACATCGGCAGCGCCGGGCCCAGAGCCGGGTTGATCCAGCAGCGCACGAGACAGTACGCCGAGAAGAGGCTGGCCAGCAACAGGCCCGGGATGACCGCCGCTGCGAACAGGTCGGTGGCGGGCACGCCCACCACCGGCCCCATCACGATGAGCATCACCGAAGGCGGAATCAGGATGCCCAGCGTGCCGCCGGCGGTGATGGCGCCGGCGCTCATCTTGGGGTCGTAGCCGCTCTTGATCATGGCCGGCCCGGCCATCACGCCCAGCAGCGTGACGGCCGAACCGACGATGCCGGTGGCCGCCGCAAAGATGGTGGCGGTGATCAGCGTGGCCAGGTACAGGCTGCCGCGCAAGCCGGCCAGCAGCTGCTGGATGCCGCGGAACAGCCGCTCCACCAGGCCCGACTGTTCGAGCAGAAAGCCCATCAGCAGGAAGAAGGGCACCGCGGCGAGCACCGTGTCGCGCATGACCGAGAAGGTCTGCAGCACGGCCAGGTCGAAGATGCGCGGGCCGAGGGCGATGTAGCCCGTGCCCAGCGCCACCGCCGCCAGCGTGAAGGCGATGGGAAAGCCGATGAAGATGACGAAGAAGAGAAAGCCGAGTGCCACCAAACCCAGGATGGGATCGCTCATGTCTGGAACTCGGGGTCGCGCTCGTCAGGCCAACGGCCGTGCTTCAGCGTGTGCACGCACTTGAAGACTTCGCTCAGGCCCTGAATGGCGAGCAGCAGGCCCGTCAGCGGCATGGCCATCTTGAAGGGCCAGGCGATGGGCTGCCAGGCGCTGCTGACGAAGGTTTCATTGGTCACGAACGATTTCCAGAAGTAGCCCCAGCCGGTGACGGTGAAGACCCACACCACGGGCAGGAAAAACAGCAGGTAGCAGGCGATGTCGATCGTCGCCTGGCGGCGTGGCGGCCAGCGCTCGTAATACATGTCGGTGCGCACATGGCCTTTGCGCTGCAATGTGAAGGCCGCGCCCAGCATGAAGAAGGTGCCGTACAACATGAAGGTCATGTCGTAGGCCCATTGCGTGGGCGCGTTGAAGACGTAGCGCGCCACCACCTCCCAGGTCAGCCCCAGCACCAGCGGGATGAGCATGAAGCAGGCGAGCCGGCCCGACCACACCGCAATGGGATCGAGCCGGCGCGCTGCGCGCGCCCAGGCAGAGTCAGCGCTCATCAAGACCGCTCAGGCGTTGGGCGAAGAGATGCCCAGGTTGTAGTAGAGCCCGTTGATCTTGTTCCAGTAGGGCACCGTCACCTTGGCGAAGGCGCGCTGCGACTCCAGCACTTCCTTGAAGAACGGGTTCCTGCCGGCTTCGCGGTCGTAGATCAGGTTCGTGGCCCTGATGAAGGCCGGGAAGATGTCGGCCGGCGTGTCGTGGATGGTGACCTTGAACTCGTTCTTCAGCTTCAGCACGGCCTGCGCGTTGCGCCACACGTTGTAGGTGTAGGTCTCGGTCATCGAGGCCATGGCTGACGCCTGCAAAATTTCCCGCAGGTCGGGTGCCAGCTTGTTGTAGATGCTGCGGTTGAAGATGACTTCGCCCACGTCGCTGCTCTGGTGCAGGCCCTGCAGGTAGTAATGTTTGAAGACGGTGTGGAAGCCCAGCGCCAAATCGTCGGCCGGGCCTATCCACTCGGCGGCGTCGATCACGCCGCGCTGCGCCGCCGGCACGATTTCGCCGCCCGGCATGGCCACCGCATTGACGCCGATCTCCCTGAAGATCTCGCCCACCAAGCCCGGGGGGGAGCGGTACTTCAGCTTGCGAAAATCGGCCAGCGAGCTGATGGGGTTGCGGAACCAGCCCAGCGGGTCGGGCCCCATGGGCTGGATGAAGAGGGGCTCGATGTCGACCTTCAGCACCTCTTGGTAGAACCGCTTGAAGAGCGCGTTGCCGCCGCCCTGGAAGATCCAGGCCACGTGCGAGAGCTGGTCCATGCCCGTGCCGCCACCGGCAGCGGGGTTGCTGAAGAGGCCGGCCGCGGTGTTCTTGCCCGACCAGTAATGCGTCCAGGCGTAGCCGCCGTCGACCACGCCCTTGTCCACCGCGTCCATGATCTCGAAGGCCCCGACCACCGCGCCATCGGGCAGCATTTCCAGCTTCAGGCGCCCGTTCGACATCTTGTCGGTACGGTCGGCAAAACGCTTGAGCAAGTCGAAGTAGATGCTCGAGCTGGGCACTGCGGTCTGGATTTTCAGCCGTGCCGTGGTCTGCGCGCGTGCGGGCAGCATGGCGCCTGCCGCCAGGGTGCTGGCGCCAGCACCCAGCGCCAGCCGTCGTGTGATCTTGGAATTCATGGTCTTTGTCTCCTGAGCTTTCGCGGTTGTGGGGCGGGGCGGTTGCCCCCGGGGGGAAATCAGGGCAAGTGCTGAGAGGAATTTGTGGAACAGCGTGTTCCGGTCGAGTGATACTAGAGTTGCAGATTACGGAACGCAACGTTCCAATACCTCAGGATTTCCCCAATGAGACCACTTGTGAGGGTCGATGGAGAAGAGCCCAGCGGGTCTTCCGCCGAGCGCTCGCTGCGCCTGCTGGCCCAGCTGGCTGCGGGCGGGCAGGTGCTGGGTGTGAATGAGCTGGCACAGCGCCTGGCGCTGCCCAAGGCCACGGCGCACCGCCTGTGCATGCAGCTGTTGGCCGGTGGCTGGCTGGCGCGCGACACCGACCAGAAGCGCTTTGCCGTCGGCCCGGCGTTGCGCCGGCTGGCGCTGGACACGCTGAACCACGGCGAACAGCGCGGCCTGCGCCATGCGGTGCTGGATGCGCTGGTGCAGGAGGTGGGCGAGACCTGCAACTTCACCACGCTGGACGGTGCCGAGGTGGTCTACCTCGACCGCGTGGAAGCACGCTGGCCGCTGCGCCTGACGCTGGACGTGGGCTCGCATGTGCCGCTGCACTGCACCGCCAGCGGCAAGCTCTTTTTGGCCCACATGGCGCCGGCGCGCCGTGACGCCCTGCTGGCCCAGCTGGCGCTGACGGCGATGACGCCGCGCACGCGCACCGAGGTGCCGGTGCTGCGCGCCGAGTGCGAGGCCATCCGTGCGCGCGGTTACAGCACGGACGACGAGGAATACATCACCGGCCTGATGGCTGTGGCGGTGCCGGTGTTCGACGACAGCGGGCAGGTGCGCGCCGCGCTGGCATTGCACGCGCCCAGCGCGCGCATGCCGCTGCAAAGCGCGGTGGCGCGCTTGCCGGCGCTGCAGCAGGCTGCGGCGCGCATGGCGGCGCTGCTGTGAGCAGCGCTGTGGCGCTGACCCTGCTGCGCCAACGGCGGGATACCGCGCCGGCATGAGCATCGCTCTCGTCGTCTTCGACTGGGCCGGCACGCTCGTCGACCACGGCAGCCGCGCTCCTATGGAAGCCTTTTTGCAGGCCTTCGACGCCGAGGGCCTGCCCATCACCGAGGCGGTGGCGCGCGCGCCCATGGGGGCGCACAAGCTC
>JBBSCV010000187.1:0-8278 GCA_038249925.1 Burkholderiales bacterium | reverse complement strand
CTGGCGCACCAGTTCCAGCGCGTCCACGGTGTCCTGCACGGTCTGCGTCGGGAAGCCGTACATCAGGTAGGCATGCACCAGCACGCCGGCATCGCTGAAGCCCTTGGTCACGCGCGCCACCTGGTCGACGCTGACGCCTTTCTTCATCAGCGCCAGCAGGCGGTCCGAGGCCACTTCCAGCCCGCCGCTGATGGCGATGCAGCCGCTGTCGGCGAGCTGCTGGCAAAGCTGAGGCGTGAAGGTCTTCTCGAAGCGGATGTTGCCCCACCAGGTGATGGCGAGTTGGCGGCGTTCGATCTCTGCCGCGAGTGCCTTCAAGCTTTTTGGCGGCGCGGCCTCGTCGACGAAGTGAAAACCGGTCTGGCCGGTTTCGCTGACGATGGCCTCGATGCGGTCGCACAGCAATTCGGCGCTGGCGGCGTCATAGCGGCCGATGTAGTCCAGGCTGACATCGCAAAAGCTGCACTTCTTCCAGTAGCAGCCGTGCGCCACGGTCAGCTTGTTCCAGCGGCCGTCGCTCCACAGTCGGTGCATGGGGTTCAGCATGTCCAGCAGGCTCAGGTACTTGTCCAGCGGCAGGCCGTCCCAGGTGGGCGTGCCGACGTCGGCAAAGGGCAGGTCGGGTTCGGCAAAGTTGGTGTAACGCACGGCACCGTCCACACGATGAAAACAGCGCACCAGGCGCTGGGCGGAGCGTTTTCCTTGCAGGTGGTCCAGCAAGGCCAGCAGCGGGCGTTCACCGGCGTCCAGCGTCACGCAGTCGAAATAGTCGAAGACGCGCGGCTCTTTCAGTTCACGCAGCTCGGTGTTGACATAACCGCCACCCAGCACGGTGACGATGTGTGGGTGCCGGGCCTTGATGGCCTGCGCAATGCGCAGGGCGGCATACATGGCGCCCGGGAAGGGCACCGAGAGCAGCACCACCGTGGGCTGGTGTTCGGCCACTGCCGCCAGCGCCAGGCGCTGCAGCGTCTGGTCCACGAGGTTCATGGGCGCGGCCAGTGCTTCGGCCAGCGGCTCGAAAGTGGGCTGGCTCATGGCCAGGCGTTCGCCGTAGCGCACGAACTCGAAGCGCGGGTCCACGGCGTCTTTCAGCACGTCGGCCAGGTCGTTGAGGTAGAGCGTGGCCAGATGCCGCGCGCGGTCTTGCACGCCGAGTGAGCCGAAGGCCCAGCCCAGCGGGTCGCCGCCATCGTCGTTGTCGGGGTCGGCGTAGGCATCCAGCGTCGCGAACCGCGGGCCTTCGGGCAGAAAGCTGCGCGCGGCGATGCGGTGGGCCAGGGTCGAATCGCGCCCCTGCAGAAAGGCCAGCGTGGGCTGGATGGTGGCGGCGTAATGGGGGTAGTGCGCCAGGAAACCCTGCACACGGTGGCTGGGCTTGGCCAGTGTCTGCGCCACCTCATGCACAGCGGCCAGGCCCGGACGTGAAAGCAACTCGAGGATGAGCGCCAGCGCCAGATCCACCTGCGTGGCGTGCACCCCGCGCGAGCGCAGAAAACCCGTCAGGTAGGCCGTGGACGGGTAGGGCGTGTTCAGCTGCGTCATCGGCGGGATGACACTCAGCACACGGGGCGGAACTGGGGGATGGGCCATGACAGCCCGCATTGTCGCGGCCCGCGCCGTGGTCAGCCGGGCACGAGCCATTGCCGCAGCTGCTGCGCGGCAGCGGGGCTCGACAACAGGTCGAGGTGCCCGGTGCCGTGCAGCACGGCCTGGCGTTCGGGCGCGAAGGCCAGGCGCATGGCTGGCTTCCTGTGCTGACCCAGCGCGCTGGCCAGCGGCACCATGCCGTCGCCGAAAGCCTTGCCCAGGGCGCGCTGTTTGAGGGTGCGCGCGGTGTCGTGCGCGGCCGCATCCAGCGTGCCAGCCATGGCCCAGCAGCGGGGGGCCGTGGGCCCTGTCGGCAGCGGAATGGCGCTGCCATCGGCATTCAGCAGGCCGTGGCGCAGGTTGGTGATGCCGGCGCTGCGCAGGCGCCCCAGGCGTGCCAGCGGTGCGGTGTAGCGCGAGGTGAAGGGCATGGCGCCCAGCAGCAGGTCCACGCCGTGGCCGGCGCGTTCCAGCGGCGCGCCGTGGTGCGGGCTGCCGATGCAGACGAGGTCGCTGCACAGCGTGGTCCAGGCCTGGCCGGCGCTTTGGTGCAGCGCGCTGCGCGCGATCAGCCCGCCCATGCTGTGGCCCAACAGCACCACGCGCTGCACCGGCACCGGCCAGGCCCTCACCAGTTGCTGCATCAGCGCGGCAAACTGGCGGCCGTTCTCGGCGATGGGCAGGCCGGTGTTGGCGTGCAGATAGATCGGCAACGCGCTCAAGGCCGGCGCCAGCAGCGCGCCGTGGTCCTGGCCCTGGCGCTGCCATTGCAGGTCGTTCATGCACAGGCCGTGCAGCAGCACCAGCACCGTGCCAGAAGGGGCCGGCTGGCGCGCCTGCAGCCAGCTGGCCAGCGCTTCGGGCTGCAGCGGCAGCGCCTGGCCGCCGTGGCGCAGCGCCATGTGGATGGCCAGCGGGTTGCCGCTGGCGGCCAGGTGGTCGCCCAGCACGCCGTTCAGCACCGCCACCAGCGCTTCGCGCTCGGGGCGCGGCGGTGCTGCGGGCTCGTCAGGCGCCAGCGTGGGGGTCAGCAGCGCCAGCAAGGCATCCACCGAGCCCCCCACCACGTGTGTGACGCCGCGGATGCTGCGGTACACCAGCCCGGTGATGCCTGTGGTTCGGCCCTGCAGCGCGCCGGCCAGGCCGGGCACCCTGGCAATGCGCTCGTGCATGGCTTCGACCAGGCTGGTGAGGCCGGCCACGCCATCGCTGGCCAGGCGTGCGGCACCGCGCAGGTCTTGCGTGTTCATCGCAGCTGTTCCCGTACGGTGGCCAGCAGTGTGTCCAGCGACAGCGGCTTGGTCAGGTAGGCCGTGAAGCCGGCGGCGTGCGCGGCGCTGATGTCTTCCTGCAGCGCGTTGGCGCTCACGGCCACCACAGGGGTGGCGGCAGTGGCAGGCTGCTGGCGCAAACGCTGCAGCACGGCAAAGCCGTCCATCTCGGGCAGGTGAATGTCCAGCAGCACCAGCGCCGGCAGGTGCAGGGCGGCCAGGCGCAGGCCTTCGCTGGGTGTGGCCGCACAGAACAACTGGACACCGGGCAACCGCTCCAGCATGGCCTGCATCAACACCACGTTGACCGGGTTGTCTTCGATGTAGAGCACGCGTCGCGGCGTCAAGCTCGCGCGGGTTCCGTCAGCCGCGCCTGCCGCCACCTCGGGGGTGGGCAGCGCGGGCACCGCGGCAGCGCCATTGCAGGGCAGACGCAGCCAGAAGGTGCTGCCCTGGCCGGCCACGCTGTGCACGTCGATGTGCCCGCCCATGGCATCGATGAGCCGCCGGCTGATGGCCAGGCCGATGCCCGTGCCCTCGATGCCCGACTGCGCGGCCCCCAGCCGCTCGAAAGGCTGGAACAGGCGCTGTTGCTCGTCGGGCGTCAGGCCGCGGCCGGTGTCGCGAACGCCCAGCCAGAGTTCGCCGCCTTCCAAGCGCCACAGCACCGCCACTTCACCGCCCTGGCGGTTGTATTTGATGGCGTTGCCCAGCAGGTTCAGCAGCACCTGTTTCAGGCGCCGCCGGTCGGCCCGCACCTGCACCTCTTGCAGTCCGTCTGGCGTGCCGTGCAGCGTCACGCCCAGGCTCTGCGCCACGGCCTGCACCAGGGCCAGGCATTCGCCGACGAGTTCAGCCGGTGCCAGCAGTTCGAGTTCGAGCGAGAGCTCGCCGGCTTCGATGCTGCCGAGGTCGAGGATCTCGTTGATCAGGCTCAGCAGGTGATCGGCGCCGCGCCGCATCTCGCGCACCCAGGCCTGGTGGTGCGGCACCAGCGTGGCGCGCGGGTCCGTTTCGAGCAGCTGCCCGAAACCCAGCACCGCATTCAGCGGCGTGCGCAGTTCGTGCGACATCTGCGAGAGGAACTGCGACTTCGCCCGGTTGGCGCTTTCGGCCTCGTCGCGTGCCGCGATCAGCGCCGCTTCGGCCTGCTTGCGCGCGGTGATGTCGACGCCGAAGCCGTAGCAGGTCTGGCGTCCGTCGGGCTGGCGCGGCCCTCCCACGCGCGTCACCTCCAGCACCAGGCGCTCGCGCCCCGGACGTTCCATCACACTCTCAGTGACGGAGCGCTCACCGCGCCGCGCCGCGGCCACGGCGACCTCGATCGACGCCCCGCGTTCTTCACCCATGACCTCGCGCAACGTGTGGCCGATGGTGCCTTCTGCGCTGCGGCCCAGCGCGTCGAGCAGGCGCAGGTTCACATAGGTGATCCGCATCTGCTCGTCTGTGGCCGCGATGTAGCCTGGAAACGCCGCCAACAGCGCGCCCAGCTCGGCCGAGCTTTCCCGCAGCGCGGCCTCGGCGCGCTTGCGCTGCGTGATGTCCAGCGTGAAGCCGTAGACCACGGGCCGGCCGCTCAAGGGGTCGACGCCGGCGACCATGCGGACGTGCAAGTCGAGCGCATCGCCACCGGCTGCCGGCTGCATAGGGTGCTCATAGCTCACGTCTTCACCGGTCAGCGCGCGGTCGATCAGCGGCTGCAGCACGGCAGCGCGCGCTGTGCCGAGCACCTCACCGATGTGGTGGCCGACGATGTCATCGACGCTGCGCCCTATCAAGGTGGCCAGGCGCTGATTGACGAAGGTGTAGATGCCCTGGCTGTCGAGCCGGCTGATGAAGCCCGGGAAGTTGTCCAGCAGCGCGCGCTGCTCGGCTTCGCTGGCCATCAGCGCGTTGCGGCTGCGTTCCTGCTCGGTCACATCGCGGGTGACCATCACGACATGCTCCACCTGCCCGCTGGCGTCTTTCTGCGGGAAGTAGTGCGTCTCGATGACGCAGTTGGGGCGCGAGGCTCGCGGGTCGGGGCCGCGCGAGCTGCGCGCTTCGCCGCTGGCCATGCAGTCGCGCAGGGTCCGCAGGCGCTTTTCGGTGACGCGGTTGGACAGCGCCTCGCTGGGCAGCCGGCCCAGCGCCTGCTCGCGCGGCACGCGCGCAGCGCGGCACCAGGCGTCGTTGACGAGCAGGTAGCGCTCGTCGCGGCCCACCACCGACACCACGTCGGAGATGGCGTTCACCGCCAGCTCGTAGTCGCGCAGCGCGTCTTCGCTCGCGCGGCGCGCACTGATGTCGGTCCAGACCGTCACCGCGCCCACCCGGGCACCGGCGGCGTCGAGCAGCGGCGTGGCGCTGCAGACGCAGTGCACGCGGCTGCCGTCGGCGCGCTGCAGGCCCAGCTCGCAAGGTGCCGCATCGGGCTTGGGGTGCTGCGCGAGTTCGGCGCGCAGGCGGGCATGGTCTTCGGGCGCCACGAAGTCGAAGACATCACGGCCGGCCAGCGCATCCGGCGGCAGGCCCAGCAGCCGAGCCATCGCCGGGTTCACGTCGGTGGTGCGGGCCTGGGTGTCGACGAACCAGAAGCCTTGCGCGGTGGTTTGCAACAGCTGGTCCATCAGCCGGTGCTGGCTGGCCAGGCGCTGCGTTGCTTCGTCGGCGCGCGCGTTCTCGTTCAGGCGCAGGCGCATGCTGTCGCGCACCAGCTGCCGCGTGTGGCGCGCGGCAACCGCAGTGATGAGCAGGAAGACCCCGGCCATCGCCGCCAGCGACAGCGCGCCGATGTTTTGCGTGTGCAGCGCCAGTGCCAGGCCCGCGGCCAGGGTGGGCAGCGCGAAACACAGGGCGGTGCGCAGGTCGAAGGCTGCAGTGGTCAGCGTGCCTGCGGTGAGGATGCACAGCGCGAACAGCATCAAGTCGGCTTCGCGGCCCGGCGGCAATTCGCCTGGCACCCACACCACGCCCACCCAGGCCAGGCCGTGCAGCAGATAGGCCACGCGGTGGCGGGTCAGCCAGCGCCCGGGGTCGGTGGCGCCGGCGCCGGTTTGGGCATGCACCACAGCCCAGCGCAGAGCCAGTGAACCCGCCAGCGCTGCCAACCAGGTCAGCAACGCCAAGGGTATGGCCAAGTCGCGCAACACGAAGGCCAGCAGCAGGCCCACGCTGGCGCTGCCGAGCACCGAGCTCCTGAGCGTGCGCTCGTGCTGGCGCAGGCGCTCGGCCTGCAAGGCGCGGTCGAGGTCGACGTCGGGCACCATGGGTTGAAAAGTTGGCTCTTGGCCCGGCAACGCGAAACACAGGGCGATCCCGCGGGGGTTGACGCAATTATCGATTCACCAGCCGATCGCCTCGTGGCTGGGCCTTGGCCGGGGCTCGCATAAGTCACGGGAGGTCGGCCGTGGTGTGGCCCGGCAGTTCAACGCAGCCTCAAGAAGCCCAGCTAGCATCGAGCGTCACGTCAAGAGGCATACGCCGATGAACCAGCCCAAGGCCTTTGCCAGCCAAGCCGACCTCGAAGAGAAGCAGGTCAGCTTCACGAAACTGAGCGACAACGCCTACGCCTACACGGCCGAAGGCGACCCCAACACCGGCATCATCATCGGCGACGACGCCGTGCTGGTGCTCGACACCCAGGCCACGCCGGTGATGGCGCAGGACGTCATCCGCCGCATTCGCGAGGTGACGGCGAAGCCCATCAAGTACGTGCTGCTCACGCACTACCACGCGGTGCGCGTGCTCGGCGCCAGCGCCTACGGAGCCGAGCACATCATCGCCAGCGAAGACACGCGCGATCTCATCGTCGAGCGCGGCGAACAAGACAAGGCCAGCGAAATCGGCCGCTTCCCGCGGCTTTTCCGCAATGTCGAAAGCGTGCCGGCCGGCCTGACCTGGCCCACCCTCACCTTCAGCGGCAAGATGACGCTGTGGCTCGGCAGCCTGGAAGTGCAGCTGCTGCAGCTGGGCCGCGGCCACACCAAGGGCGACACGGTGGCCTGGCTGCCGCAGCAGAAAATTCTGTTCAGCGGCGACCTCGTGGAGTTCGACGCCACGCCCTATGCCGGCGACGCCTACTTCCGCGACTGGCCGCAGACCCTGGACAACATCGCCGCGCTGCAGCCGCAGCAGCTGGTGCCCGGGCGCGGTGCGGCGCTGACCACGCCCGAGGCGGTGGCCGCGGGCCTGGCGGGCACCCGCAGCTTCATTGCCGATGTGCGCGCCAGTGTCGAGGCGGGCGTGAAGGCCGGGCTCGACCTCAACGCCACCTACAAGGCGACGCTGGCGGCCCTGTCGCCGAAGTACGGGCATTGGGTGATCTTCCAGCACTGCATGCCGTTCGACGTGACGCGCTGCTTCGACGAGATGAGCGGCCATGCCGACCCGCGCATCTGGACCGCCGAGCGCGATGTCGCGATGTGGAAGGCGCTGGAGGCCTGAACCGCGGCCGGCCATGCTCCCATGCTCAGCACCTACACCTGGCCCCGCTACGCGGCGGGCCCTGCCCCGGAGATCGGCGCGGCCACGACACGCCGTGTGCCGCTGGTGGTGCTGGGCGCCGGCCCGGTGGGCCTGACAGCCGCCATCGACGCCGCGCAGCGCGGCCTGCCGGTGTTGCTGCTGGACGAAGACGACACCGTCTCCTTGGGCTCGCGCGGCGTCTGTTATGCCAAGCGCACGCTGGAGATTCTCGACCGCCTGGGCGTGGGGCAGCGGGTCGTCGACAGGGGCGTGACGTGGAACGTCGGCCGCACCTTTCACGGCGAACACGAGGTCTTCAGCTTCAACCTGCTGCCCGAGCCCGGCCACCAACGCCCGGGCATGGTGAACCTGCAGCAGTACCACCTGGAGCAGTTTCTCGTCGAGCGCGCCGCTGAACTGCCTGGCCTGGACCTGCGCTGGAAGCACCGCGTCACCAGCGTCACACCGCAGGCTGAGGGCGCCTTGCTGCAGGTCGAAACGCCGCAGGGCGTCTACACGCTGCACGCCGACTGGCTGGTGGTGGCCGACGGTGCACGCAGCCCCACCCGCCGGGCCTTGGGGCTCGACACCTTGGGCCAAGTGTTCCAGGACCGTTTCCTGATTGCCGACGTGGTGCTGGACGGCGAGCCCTACCCGCTGGAACGCACCGAACGCCGGTTCTGGTTCCGCCCCAGCTTCTTCGACGGTGAAAGTGCGCTGCTGCACCGCGAGGCCGACAACGTCTGGCGCATCGACTTCCAGCTCGGCTGGGAAGCCGACCCTGAAGCAGAGAAGCAGCCCGAACGCGTGGCCCCGCGCATCCGCCGCCTGCTCGACCTGCAGGGCTGGCCGCACATCGGCTTCACGCTCGAATGGGTCAGCGTCTACACGTTCCAGTGCCGGCGCATGGCGAAGTTCCGCCACGGGCGTCTGCTGTTCGTGGGCGACAGCGCGCACCAGGTCTCGCCCTT
>JBBSCV010000186.1:0-8375 GCA_038249925.1 Burkholderiales bacterium | reverse complement strand
TACTCCGCGCGCCACTACCAGACCGACGAAGCGCTGTACGAGAACTTCACCAAGGCCACCGGCATTCGCATCAACCGTGTCGAGGCCGACGACGCCGGCATCCTGGCGCGGCTGAAGGCCGAGGGCACGGCCAGCCCGGCCGACGTCATCCTGCTGGTGGACGCTGCGCGGCTGTGGCGGGGTGAGCAGGAAGGCCTGTTCCAGCCCGTGAAGTCGGCGCTGCTGGAGCAGCGCATCCCAGCGCAGTTTCGCGGCGGCGTCAGCGCCCAGGGCGTGCAGTGGTGGGGCCTGTCCACGCGCGGCCGGGTGGTGGTCTACGACAAGAGCCGGCTGAAGGCTGGCGACGTCGACACCTACGAGAAGCTCGCCGCGCCGGCACTGAAGGGGCAGTTCTGCGTGCGCAGCGGTTCGCACCCCTACAACTTGAGCCTCTTCGGCAGCATGCTGGAACATCTGGGCCCGCAGGCCACCGAAGCCTGGCTCAAAGGGCTGGTGTCCAACATGGCGCGCTCGCCCAAGGGCGGTGACACCGACCAGATCAGGGGCGTGGCCAGCGGCGAATGCGGCGTGGCGCTGACCAACACCTATTACTTCGCGCGACTGGCGCGTTCCAGCAAGCCCGAAGACCGCGCCGTCATCGACAAGGTCGGTCTGGTATTTCCCAACCAGGCCAGCTGGGGCACCCACGTGAACATTGCTGGCGCTGCCGTGGCGAAGAACGCCAAGAACCGTGAAGCCGCGGTGCAGTTCATCGAGTACCTGGCGAGCGACAGCGCGCAGAGCTACTTCGCCGATGGCAACAACGAGTACCCCGTGGTGGCCTCGGTGCCGATGAACCCCGCTCTGGCCGCGATGGGCAAGTTCAAGGCCGAGACCGTGCCCATTGCCAAGGTGGGGGCCAATACCGCGCAGGTGCAGCAGATGCTGGACCGCGTCGGCTTCAAGTAAGGCGCTGCCGCACTATCCTCCGTCCCTTCAAGAATGAGGGCAGAGGCCAGCGATGACTTTTCTGCACTTCGGCAACGCAGCCTTGCGAGCCGTGCTGATAGTGACAGCGGGTTTACTGGCGCTGCCCGTGCTGGCCCAACCCGTAGCCGGGGCCGCGGCGCCGGCAGCGGCCTTGCCGTCGGCTGAGCTTTTCTACCAGCGGCCGGCCATCGAGCGCACGGTGCTCTCGCCTTCTGGGCGTTGGCTGGCCATGGCCAGCCGGGGTGGTGGCAACCGCACGGTGCTGGTGGTGTTCGACTTGCAGGCCTGGAAGCCGCTTGCCGTGGCCGCGCGCTTCGCCGATGCTGATGTCGACGCGTTCTACTGGGTCAACGACGAGCGGCTGGTATTCGACATCACCGACCGTTCGCGCGGCGGGGGCGACCAGCGCTTCGGCGCCGGGCTCTTCACCGTCAAGCGCGACGGCAGCGGTTTGCGGCCGTTGGTGCGCACACGCGGCAAAGCCAGGGTCAGCGAAGAGCGCTGGGTCGGCGCTGAACCGCTTGCGCCCGACCACAGGCTGCTGTATGTGCCCAGTGGCGGTGGCAGCGAGGTCATCGTCGGGCAGGACCAACGCACGCAAACCGACGAGCCGGCAGGCGTCGTGGCCAAAGCGTTGAATGTCGAGACCGGCCGCACGCGCAACCTGTCCGAAGGTGTGCCGCCTCACGTCACGCGATGGTGGTTCACCCCCTCGGGCGAAGCGCGCATGGTGCTGACCCTGAACCGGGGCCGCGCGGCGTACCACTGGCGCGAAGGCGCGGCCACGGCAGCGGGTGCGGGCAATGACGGGGGCAAGAGCGCGCTGCCGCGCTGGCGGGTGCTGGTCGAAGGCCCTGCCATGGCCATGCCGTTCAGCGCGCGCCATGTCGATGGCGCGGGCACGCTGTACGTGACGCAGAACACTGGCCCGGCGGGTGAGTCGGAGCTGCGGCGCTTCAGCTTCGAGCAGGGGCGGCCCGAGGCCGAGTCGCTGGTCAGCACGCCGGGTTTCGACTTCACCGGGGCCCTGGTCGAAGACCCCGCCAGCGGCCGCGCGCTGGGGGTGCGCATCGTCACCGACGCACAGACCACGGTGTGGTTCGATGCCGTGCTGAAGGCGGCGCAGGACGAGGCCGACAAGCGCCTGCCCGGCCACGTGAACCAGCTCAGTTGCCGGCCCTGCAGCGGGCCTGAAATGACGGTGCTCGTGCGCAGCGGGTCCGACCGCGACCCGGGCCAGATCTGGGTGCACTGGCCCGCCAGCCAGCGCTGGCGCATGGTCGGTGCCGTGCGGCCCGACATCGATCCGGCCCGCATGGCCACCACCGACTTCGAGCGCATTCGTGCGCGCGACGGGCTCGAGTTCCCGGTCTGGATCACCCGCCCCGCGGGCGCGGCAGCCGGCCCGCGGCCCGCGGTGGTGCTGGTGCACGGCGGGCCCTGGGTGCGCGGCAGGCACTGGCAATGGAACGCCGATGCGCAGTTTCTCGCCTCACGCGGCTACATGGTCATCGAGCCCGAGTTCCGTGGCAGCACAGGTTATGGCCGGCGCCTGTTCCAGGCCGGTTGGAAACAATGGGGCCAGGCCATGCAGGACGACGTGGCCGACGCGCTGGCCTGGGCCGTGAAGCGCGGTGATGCCGACCCCGCGCGGGTGTGCATTGCCGGCGCCAGCTACGGCGGCTATGCCGCGCTGATGGGCCTGATGCGCCACCCCGAGCTGTACCGCTGTGGCATCGCCTGGGTGGCGGTCACCGACCCGCGGCTGCTGTACGAATGGCGCAACGACAGCGACGTGAGTGCAGAAACGCGGGAATTCACGCTGCCGGTCCTGGTGGGCGACCCCATCAAGGACGCCGCGATGCTGGACGCCGCCACGCCGGTGCTGCAGGCCGAGCGCGTGCGTGCGCCGCTGCTGCTGGCGTTCGGCGGCGAAGACCGCCGCGTGCCGCTGATCCATGGCACGCGCTTGCGCGACGCCTTGCGCGCGGCGGGCCGTGACCCGCTTTACGTCGTCTACAACGACGAAGGCCATGGCTGGCTGAAGCTGCAGAACCAGATCGACTTCGCCGGGCGCGTGCAGGAGTTCCTCTCAGAGCATTTGCGGTGACGCTGAAGTGCTCCTGTGGCTGGCCTCATCCCTAGAATGCAGGATGACTTCGGCCGCGTCGTCTTACCTGACGCACGTTGACCGGACTGTTGGCTACCCGCCCTGTTGTCGCCCGGAGGTATCGAGTGTCGATGCGCATTGCTGTCCTTGCCGCCGGCGCTGCCGGCCTGATGCTTGGTACGACCGGGGCCGCCTGGGCGCAGTCGGCCAGGGCTGAGCCGGCCAAGGCGGAAGCTTCCAAGCCAGACAGCGCCACGGTCGAGAGCGCAGAGGCTGCCGCTTCGGCCGCCATGGCACGGGCACAGCGCATGGCCGCCAGCCCGATGAGAGTCATCATGCAGGCCAGCAAGATCCGCCGTCGGACGGGCGAGGCCGATGTGTCAGCCGAGCCGGCGCGCGCCGCCGCACGCACCGTGGCACCGGGGTCTGCGGCGGGCACACCTGGCGCAGGGGCAACCACGACGGCTCCGCGCGTCGCCATCGCGGCCGCGCCCGCAGCCGCACCCGCACCCGCAGTCTCGCGGACACCCATGGCTACAGTGGCGCTGGCGCCCGTGCCTGCAGCTGCGACCTTGGCGGCCCCTGATCTTGCGTCCATCGCAGCGTTGGAGGGTCAGCCTGCCACAACCGCACCGACACCCGCACCCACTCGTGCACCCGCGCCCACGCCACCCACACCCGCCGTTGCACCCGTTGCTGCATCAACATCTGAACCTGCACCTGCACCCGCAACGGCCGTTGTGACTGCGGCTGCGCCGGCACCCGCGCCCACACCGCTGACGGCTGCAGCGCCAGCAGAGCCTGTCGACGCGTCTGTCAAAGCGCCGGCAACTGTTCCCGAAATCGCGCCGCTGATCGCGCCCGGGTCAGTGTCCGCCGTGCCCACCGCGACCCCAATTGCACCTGCCATCACTGCGCCCGTTCCCGCGCTCGCAGCTGCACCCGTTCCCGCGCCTGCAGCCGTCGCAGCCCCGGTTCAGCCGAAGCTGTTGACCATGGTCGAGCCCGACATTCCTGCGCGCGTGCTGGTCGACGGCCCGCGTGTCAGCGAGATCTTTGCCGACCTCACGCTGCGCCCCGACGGCACGGTCTCCAGCGTCGCGCTGCTGCCGGGCGTGCCGCGCACATGGCAGCGCTTCGTGGTGTCAGCGCTGGAACGCTGGCGCTTCGAGCAACTGCCGGCCGCGCATGTGCATCGCGTGCAGCTGGTTTTCAGCGAATGAGATTGGGGCAACGCCCCCGAGGCATCAGGCCCGCAGCACGGCCAGCGCTCGGTCCAGCCCCCCCGATGTGATGCTGACATTGGCCTGGGCCTGCACCGCAGGCTTGGCGTGGAAGGCGATCGAGCAGCCAGCCGCACCCATCATCGGCAGGTCGTTGGCGCCGTCGCCCACGGCGATGGTCTGGCTCGCATCCGCGCCCAGCAACTCGGCCACCTCAAGCAGCACGCGGCGCTTCTCGGCGCCGTCGACCACGTCGCCCCACGGCCGTGCCACCAAGGCGCCGGTGAGCTTGCCGTCCTGCACTTCCAGCACGTTGGCACGCGCAAAGTCCAGCTTCAGGCGTTGGCGCACACGCTCGCTGAAGAACGTGAAGCCGCCGCTGACCAGCAAAGTCTTCAAGCCTGCTGCCTGGCACGCCAGCACGAAAGTCTCGACGCCAGGGTTCAGCCGCAGGCGTTGCGTGTAGACCTCCTCCAGAGCTTCGATCGGCACCCCACGCAGCAAGGCCAGGCGGCGGTGCAGGCTGTCGCGGAAATCGATGATCTCGCCGCGCATTGCGGCTTCGGTGATGGCGGCCACCTCGGCCTTGCGGCCGGCGGCCGCCGCGATCTCGTCGATGCACTCGATGTTGATCAGCGTGCTGTCCATGTCGAAGGCCACCAGCTTGAAGCTGCGCAGCAGCAAGGGCAGCTTCAGGCCGCGTGTGAGGAGGCCCGGCTCCAGTTCGCTGGAGGGCAGGCCAGTCAGACCTGGCGAACCGACAGTGTGGAGCTGCGTTGACATCAGGCCACCGCTCGCACCGGGCCCAGGTGCTTCAACAAATCGCGCAGGTAATGCGCGCGGTCGGCGGGCAGGCTGATCTCGCGTTCGATGCGCAGCTTGTCATTGCCGGCCAGCTTGATGACACGGTTCTTCTGCACCAGTTCGATGATGCGCTGCGGGTCTATCGGCGCTTGCGCACGGAAGGTGATGTTCATCAGCTTCGGCCCGGCGTCGATCTTGGCCACGCCGTAGGGCTTGGCCAGCACACGCAGGCGGTGCGTGTCGAAGAGAGTCTGGCCCTGCGGCGGCAGCTTGCCGAAGCGGTCGGTGATTTCTTCGAGCAGGTTGTCGATGGTCTCGGGCTTCTCGGCCGAGGCCAGGCGCTTGTAGAGGTTCAAGCGGGTGTGCACGTCGCCGCAATAGGCGTCGGGCAAGAGCGCTGGCGAATGCAGATTGATTTCGGTCGTGGCCGCCATCGGGTTCAACAGGTCGGGCAAATCGGGGTGATGGCCGGCCTTCAGGCTGCGCACGGCCTGGCTGAGCATGTCGTTGTAGAGCTGGAAGCCGACCTCCATCATGTTGCCGCTCTGGTTTTCGCCCAGCACCTCGCCGGCACCGCGGATCTCCAGGTCGTGCATGGCGAGGTAGAACCCGCTGCCCAGTTCTTCCATGTCCTGAATCGCCTGCAGGCGCAGACCAGCCTGCTTGCTCAGGCCTTCGATATCCGGCACCAGCAAGTAGGCATAGGCCTGGTGGTGGCTGCGGCCCACGCGCCCGCGCAGCTGGTGCAGCTGTGCCAGGCCGAACTTGTCGGCGCGGCTGATGACGATGGTGTTGGCACTCGGCACGTCGATGCCGGTTTCGATGATGGTGCTGCACAAGAGCACGTTGTGGCGCCCGGCCACGAAGTCGCGCATCACGCTTTCCAGCTGGCGTTCCGGCATCTGGCCGTGGGCGATGGCGATGCGCGCCTCGGGCAGCAGTTCCACCAGCTTCTGGCGCCGGTTCTCGATGGTCTCGACCTCGTTGTGCAGGAAGTAGACCTGGCCGCCACGCTTCAGCTCGCGCAGCACGGCCTCGCGGATGACGCTGGTGCCTTCGCTGCGTACGAAGGTCTTGATGGACAAGCGGCGCTGCGGCGCGGTGGCGATCACGGAAAGATCGCGCAGGCCTTCCAGCGCCATGCCCAAAGTGCGCGGGATGGGCGTGGCGGTGAGCGTCAGCACGTCCACTTCGGCGCGGAAGGCCTTCATGGCTTCCTTGTGGCGCACGCCGAAGCGGTGTTCTTCGTCAATGACGAGCAGGCCCAGGCGCTTGAACTTCACGTCGGGGCTGAGCAGCTTGTGGGTGCCGACCACGATGTCCACGGTGCCGTCGACGATGCCTTCGACGGCCGCCTTCACTTCCTTGGGCGTGCGAAAGCGCGACATCTCGGCAATCTTCACCGGCCACTTGCCGAAGCGGTCGACCAGCGTCTGGTAGTGCTGTTCGGCCAGCAGCGTGGTGGGCGCGAGGATGGCCACCTGCTTGCCGCTCATCACCGACACGAAGGCGGCGCGCAAGGCCACCTCGGTCTTGCCGAAACCCACGTCGCCGCAGACCAGGCGGTCCATCGGGCGCGGGCTCACCATGTCTTGAATGACGGCATGGATGGCGGCGCGCTGGTCTGCGGTTTCTTCGAAGCCGAAAGACGTGGCGAAGGCCTCGTAGTCGTGCGCGCTGTAGCGGTGGGCGTAGCCCTCGCGCGCGGCGCGGCGGGCATAGAGGTTCAAGAGTTCGGCGGCGGTGTCGCGCACCTGTTCGGCGGCCTTGCGCTTGGCCTTGTCCCACTGCGGTGACCCCAGTCGGTGCAGCGGTGCTTCGTCGGCGCTGACGCCGGTGTAGCGGCTGATCAGGTGCAGCTGGCTCACGGGCACATACAGCGTCGCCTTGTCGGCGTATTCCAGGTGCAGGAATTCGCTGACACCTTCACCCAGGTCGATGTTCTTCAGGCCCTGGTAGCGGCCGATGCCGTGGTTGATGTGAACCACGGGGTCGCCCACCTTCAGCTCCGACAGGTCCTTGATCAGCGCGTCGACGCTGCTGGTCTGTTCCTGCTTGCGGCGGCGGCGCGCTTCGCGCGTGGTGGCGAAGAGTTCGGTCTCGGTGACGAACTGCACCGAGACGCCGGCCTCGGCGTCGTGCCAGTGGAAACCTTCGGCCAGGGGCGTGGTCGCGATGGCCACCTTTTCCGGGCCGGTGAGGAATTCCTCCAGCGTGTCGACCGCCGGCACGCTGAGCTTGTTGTCGCGCATCAGCTCCAGCAGGCTCTCGCGGCGGCCGTCGCTTTCAGCCACCAGCAGCACGCGGTGCGCGCTCAGTTTCACGTGCTGCTCCAGCCGGCCCAGCGGTTCGGTGGCGCCGCGGTCGATGCTCAGGTCGGGCAGCGGGCGCGCCCAATCCACCGCTTCAGCGCCGCGCAGCGCCAGCGTGGCGTGCGGCTGCGTGCGGGTGAAAAATTCCTCGGCCGGCATGAAGATCGCCGCCGGCGGCAGGATGGGCCGCTCGGGGTCGTGCTGCAGAAAACGGTGGCGCTCGCGCGTGTCTTTCCACCAGCCTTCCAGCGCTTCGTCCACCTTGCCATGCAGCACCAGCGCGGCCGGGTTGTCGCCGCCCGCACCGAGGTAATCGAAGATCGTGCCGGGCGCGTCGAAGAACAGCGGCAGGTAGTACTCGATGCCGCCGCTGGCCAGGCCCGTGTCGATGTCCTTGTAGACGCGGCAGCGGGTCGGGTCGCCTTCTATCTGCTCGCGCCAGCGCCTGCGGAATGCCTTGCGCGCGGCGTCGTCCATCGGGAACTCGCGGCCCGGAAGCAAGCGCACTTCGGGCACGGGGTAAAGGCTGCGTTGGCTGTCCGGGTCGAAGGTGCGGATGCTGTCGACCTCGTCACCGAAAAGATCGACGCGGTAGGGAACCAGGCTGCCCATCGGGAAGAGATCGATCAGGCCACCGCGCACGGCGTATTCACCCGGGCTCACGACCTGGCTGACGTGCTGATAACCCGCCAGCGTCAGTTGGCTTTTGAGCTTGGCTTCGTCGAGCCGGCTCTTCTGCTTGAACTGGAATGTGGTGCCGGCCAGGAACGAAGGCGGCGCCAGGCGCGTGAGCGCGGTGCTGGCCGGCATCAGCACCACGTCGACCTCGCCGCTGTGAATGCGCCAGAGCGTGGCCAGGCGCTCGCTGATCAGGTCCTGGTGCGGGCTGAAGGTGTCGTAGGGCAGCGTCTCCCAGTCGGGGAAGACGGCCACGCGCAGGGCGGGCGCGAAGAAGGG
>JBBSCV010000185.1:0-8394 GCA_038249925.1 Burkholderiales bacterium | reverse complement strand
GATAATTCTAGGTTCCCTGTTGGTACGCCGTCGGAGCCCACCCGCGTGAAACCCATCGCCAAGTCAGCCAAGCTCGCCAACGTCGGCTACGACATCCGCGGCCCCGTGCTCGACAAGGCACGGCAGATGGAGGAAGAGGGCCACAAGATCATCAAGTTGAACATCGGCAACGTCGCTGCCTTCGGCCTGCTGCCGCCCGACGAGATCGTGCAGGACATGATCCGCAATCTGCCCGATGCCGCGGGCTACACCGACAGCAAGGGCCTCTTTGCGCCGCGCAAGGCGGTGGTGCACTACACGCAGGAAAAGAACGTCGCCGGCGTTGGCGTCGACGATGTCTATCTGGGCAACGGTGCTTCAGAGCTGATCGCGATGAGCATGAATGCGCTGCTCGATGCCGGCGACGAGGTGCTGATCCCGGCGCCTGACTACCCGCTGCACACCGCCGTCGTGTCGCTCTCGGGCGGCACGCCTGTTCACTACCGCTGCGACGAAGGATCGGGCTGGTTGCCCGATCTGGCCGACATCCGCGCCAAGGTCACGCCCAAGACCCGGGCCATCGTCGTCATCAACCCCAACAACCCGACGGGTGCCCTGTACCCGGTGGATGTGCTGAAGGACATCGTCGAGGTTGCGCGGCAGCATCAGCTCATCGTGTTTGCCGACGAGATCTACGACAAGACGCTGTACGAAGGCGCCGAACACACCAGCATCGCAAGCCTGGCCGACGACGTGCTGTTCGTCACCTACAACGGCCTCTCGAAGAACTACCGCAGTTGCGGCTACCGCGCGGGCTGGATGGTGGTGTCGGGCGCCAAGCGCTACGCGAAGGACTACATCGAAGGCCTGAACATGCTGGCCAGCATGCGTCTGTGCGCCAACACGCCGGGGCAACTGGCCATACAGACGGCCTTGGGCGGCTACCAGAGCATCAAGGACCTGGTAGGCCCTGGGGGTCGCCTGCGCCGCCAGCGTGACCTGGCCTTTGAGTTGCTCAGCCAGATTCCGGGCGTCAGCGTGGTCAAGCCGCAGGCGGCGCTCTACATGTTCCCGCGCCTGGACCCGAAGGTCTACCCCATCGCCGACGACCAGCAGTTCGCCTACGACCTGCTGGCCGAGGAGAAGGTGCTGATCGTGCAGGGCACGGGCTTCAACTGGCCGCAGCCCGACCACTTCCGGCTCGTCTTCCTGCCGAACTCGGATGATCTGACCGAAGCGATCGGCCGCATCGACCATTTCCTGGCCGGCTATCGCAAGCGCCACTCGGCCTGAACTCCCAGCCTTTGCAGAAGTACTCATGAATTCCATCAAGGTCGGCCTGCTGGGCATCGGCACCGTGGGCAGCGGCACTTTCGAGGTGCTGCGCCGCAACCAGGCCGAAATCCGCCGGCGCGCGGGCCGCGGCATAGAGATCGTGGCTGTGAGCCGGCGCGACACCGCACAGGCGCAGTGCATCGTGGGCAACGCCGCAACGGTGCATGCCGACCCTTTCGAGATCGTGCGCAACCCGGCCATCGACATCGTCATCGAGCTCATCGGCGGCACCACGCTGGCGCGTGAGCTGGTGCTGGAAGCCATCAGCCGCGGCAAGCATGTGGTCACCGCCAACAAGGCGTTGCTGGCGGTGCACGGCAGCGAGATTTTTGCCGCCGCACGCGCCAAAGGCGTGATGGTGGCGTTCGAGGCCGCAGTGGCCGGCGGCATCCCGATCATCAAGGCGCTGCGCGAGGGCTTGAGCGCCAACCGCATTGAATGGGTCGCCGGCATCATCAACGGCACCACCAACTTCATACTGAGCGAGATGCGCAGCAAGGGGCTGGACTTCGGCGTGGTGCTGAAGGAAGCGCAGCGCCTGGGCTATGCCGAGTCTGACCCCACCTTCGACATCGAAGGGGTTGATGCGGCGCACAAGGCCACCATCATGAGCGCCATCGCCTTCGGCGTGCCGGTGCAGTTCGACAAGGCGCATGTGGAAGGCATCACCGCGCTGCAGGCGGTGGACATCCGCTATGCCGAACAACTCGGCTACCGCATCAAGCTGTTGGGCATCACGCGCCGCAGAGAGCATGGCATCGAGCTGCGTGTGCACCCGACGCTGATCCCGGCAACACGCCTCATCGCCAACGTCGAAGGTGCGATGAACGCCGTCGTGGTGCAGGGCGATGCGGTGGGCGCGACCCTGTACTACGGCAAGGGCGCGGGCAGCGAACCCACCGCCAGCGCGGTGATCGCCGACCTGGTGGACGTCACGCGCCTGCACACCGCCGACCCCGAACAGCGCGTGCCGCACCTGGCCTTCCAGCCCGGTGAACTGCACGACACGCCGATCCTGCCCATCGCAGAAGTTATCACCGCCTTCTATCTGCGCCTGGTGGTGGCCGACAAGGCCGGCGTGCTGGCGCGCATCACCGGCATCCTGGCCGACAACGACATCAGCATCGACGCCGTGCTGCAGCGCGAAAGTGCCGAGGGCGAAAACCAGACCGACCTCATCATCCTGACGCACGACACCGTGGAAGGCCGCATGACGGCCGCGCTGGCGCAGATGCAGGCGCTGCCCACCGTGCTGGCACCGATCGTGAAGATCAGGAAAGAAGAGCTGAATTGAAGTACCTCAGCACGCGCGGCGACCCGGCGCTGCGGGGCTTTTCCGACATCCTGCTGGAAGGCCTGGCCCCCGATGGTGGCCTCTACCTGCCGACGCACTACCCGCAGGTCGACGCGGCCATGCTTTCGCGCTGGCGCGGGCTGCCGTATGCCGAGCTGGCCTTCGAGGTCCTCTCGCTCTACATCGACGACATTCCGGCGGCTGACCTGAGGCGCCTGTGCGCAGCCACCTACACCGAGGGCGTGTTCGGCACGCCGCAGATCACGCCGCTGAAGCCGCTGCAGGCTGGCCTGTACCTGCAGGCCCTGTCCAACGGCCCGACACTCGCCTTCAAGGACATGGCCATGCAGCTGCTGGGCCATCTCTTCGAGTACGAGCTGGCGCGGCGCGGTGAACAACTGAACATCCTGGGCGCCACGAGCGGTGACACCGGCAGCGCGGCCGAGTACGCCATGCGCGGCAAGCAGGGCGTGCGCGTGTTCATGCTCAGCCCGGATGGCCGCATGAGCCCCTTCCAGCAGGCGCAGATGTTCAGCCTGCAAGACGCGAACATCCACAACATCGCCGTCGAGGGTGTGTTCGACGACTGCCAGGACATCGTCAAGGCTGTCAGCAACGACCTCGACTTCAAGCGCCGCTACAAGATTGGTACCGTCAACAGCATCAACTGGGCACGTTTGCTGGCGCAGGTCGTCTACTACTTCGCCGGCTACTTCCAGGCGACGACGGCCAACGATCAGAAGGTCAGCTTCGCCGTGCCCAGCGGCAACTTCGGCAACATCTGCGCCGGCCATGTCGCGCGCATGATGGGCTTGCCAATCGACAAGCTGGTGCTGGCCACCAACGAGAACGACGTGCTCGACGAGTTCTTCCGCACCGGCACCTATCGCCCGCGCGCGACGGCCGAAACGCAAGAGACCAGCAGCCCGTCGATGGACATCAGCAAGGCCAGCAATTTCGAACGCTTTGTGTTCGACCTGCTGGGCCGCGATGGCGCGCGCGTGAAAGCTTTGTTCGGTGAGGCGCTCCTGCCGAAGCATGGAAATGAGGGCGGCTTCACGGTAGCGCCGCATGAACACGCACGCATCGCGAGCTACGGTTTCGCCAGCGGCAGCAGCACCCACGCCAACCGCTTGGCCACGATCCGCAGCACCTGGGCCACCAGCCAGGTGCTGGTCGACACGCACACCGCCGACGGTCTGAAGGTGGCGCGTGAACACCTGCAGCCCGGCGTGCCCATGCTGGTGCTGGAAACCGCCTTGCCTGCCAAGTTCGCCGCCACCATCGAAGAAGCCCTGCGTTTTCGCCCCGAGCCGCCGCCAGCACTGCGTGGCATCGAGGCCTTGCCCAAGCGCTTTGTCGTGATGGCGCCGGATGTCGCTGCGGTGAAGCGATACATCGAAGCGCATTGCGCCTGACGCTGCCATGAGCGCCGCCCGCCCCCTGTTCAGCCTGGACGATGCGCTGGCGCGCCTGGTGGCCGCCGCCAGCGAACACGCGTTGCGCACAACGGAAAGCGTCTCCACTTTCGACGCGCTGGGCAGGGTGCTGGCCGTCGACGTGCTGTCCACGCTGGACGTGCCGCCCGCTGACAACACATCGATGGATGGCTACGCGCTGCGCGCTGCCGATGTGCCGACCGTCGGCACTGTGCTGACAGTGGCGCAGCGCATCCCGGCCGGCCATGTGGGCCAGCCGCTGCAGCCGGGCACGGCGGCACGCATCTTCACTGGTGGCCAGGTGCCGCCGGGCGCGGATGCGGTGGTGATGCAGGAACAGTGTGAAGCCCTTCCGGCGGCCGATGCTGCTGCCGCTGCCGGTGGCGGTGGCGCTTTCGGCAGCGTGCGCGTGAACACCGTGCCCACCGCCGGCCAGTGGCTACGCCGCCGCGGCGAAGACGTGACGCAAGGCGCTGCCGTGCTGCAGCGCGGCCAGCGACTCACACCGCAGGCACTGGGCCTGGCGGCCAGTGTCGGTGCCGGGGCGCTGACGGTATGGCGCCGCCCGCGCGCCGCGCTCTTCTCCACCGGCGACGAACTGCAGATGCCCGGAGAGGTGCTGCGCCCCGGTGCCATCTACAACAGCAACCGCTACACGCTGCGCGCTTTGCTGCAGGCCGGCGGCTGCGTCGTGCAAGACCTGGGCATCGTCGGCGACACGCTGGCCGCCACGCGCCAGGCGCTGCGCGAGGCGGCGCTGCTTAACGACGTCATCATCACCTGCGGCGGGGTTTCGGTGGGCGAGGAAGACCACCTCAAACCCGCCGCCGAAGCCGAAGGCAGTATCGAGAACTGGCAACTCGCCATCAAGCCCGGCAAGCCGCTGGCGCTGGGCCGCATCCACCGGCCGGACGGCAGCGCAGCGCTGCTCATCGGCCTGCCGGGCAACCCGGTGTCTTCCTTCGTCACTTACTTGCTCACCGTCACCACGGCCTTGCGTGCGATGCAGGGCATGAACCCGGCGCTGCCCACCGGGCTGCCGATGCGGGCCGATTTCGACTGGCCCAGGCCCGACCAGCGCCGCGAGTTCCTGCGTGTGCGCGTCAACGCGCACGCGCGGCTGGATTTGTTCCCCAACCAGAGCAGCGGTGTGCTGACCTCGGCGGTGTGGGCCGATGGTGTGGTCGACAACCCCGCCGGCCAGGCCATTGCGCGTGGCGACAGCGTGCAGTTCCTGCCGCTCGCGGAATTGGTGGCACGGTGAAAGGCAAGAAGTGAAGGTTCAGGTTCGCTATTTCGCTTCGCTGCGCGAGGCCCTGGGGCCCCACGAAACGGTGGACCTGGCCGCCGGCAGCAGCCTGGGCGCGCTGCGCAATCAGCTCATCGCCAGCAGCCCGCGCCATGCCGAGGCGCTGGCGCGAGGCCGCGCGCTGCGCGGCGCCGTCAACCAGGTGATGGGAGACGACAGCAGCCCGGTGCCCGAGGGTGCCGAAGTGGCCTTCTTCCCGCCTGTGACGGGCGGTTAGGGCAGCATGGCCGATATGCCGCAACCCCAGGCAGCCCGCGTCAGCATCCACAGCCACGACTTCGACCTCGACGCCGAGGTTGCGGCGCTGCGCGCTGGCGACGCTGGCGTGGGCGCGGTGGCCAGCTTCATCGGCACTGTGCGGGACCGCCACGGCGGCGCTGCCGCCGAAGTCAGCGCGATGGAACTCGAGCACTACCCCGGCATGACCGAGAAAAGCATCGAAGCCATGATCGACGAGGCGATTGCCCGCTTCGACATCCGCGCCGCGCGCGTCGTGCACCGCGTGGGCCTCTTGATGCCCGGCGATCAGATCGTGCTCGTGGCCGTCGCGTCGGCCCACCGCGGCCAGGCCTTCCAGGCCTGCGAATTCTTGATGGACTATCTGAAGACGCAGGCGCCGTTCTGGAAAATGGAAACCACCGCCGATGGTGCGCACTGGGTGGATGCCCGCGTGGCCGACGATGCGGCGCTGGCGCGCTGGGGCATACAGGCCGACAACGCCACGGGGCGGCCGGCTTGAGCGCGCCCCGCCATGCGCCGGTGGCGGGACGGCCTGACGATGCTCGCAGCATCGGGCCCCAGCGCATGCGCGAAGCGCTCGGCCGCTTCACCACGGGCGTGACCATCGTCACCTGCCTGGACGCAGCCGGTGAGCGCGTCGGGCTCACGGCCAACTCCTTCAACGCGCTGTCGCTCGAGCCGCCGCTGGTGCTGTGGTCCTTGCGCCGCCAAAGCTCGCAGCTGCCGGCTTTCATCGAGGCACGGCATTTCGTCATCAACGTGCTGGCGCAGCAGCAACTGGCGCTGTCGCGGCTTTTCGCGTCGCGGCATGAAGAAAAGTTCGGCGAAGGCGACTGGTCGGCAGGCGAAGGCGGTGCGCCTGTGCTGGCGGGTTGCAGCGCGGTGTTCGAGTGCCAGACCGAACTGCAGCAAGACGCCGGCGACCACAGGCTCTTCATCGGCCGCGTGCTCGTTCTGACGCAGGCTTCGCTGCCGCCGCTTGTCTACCAGGCCGGGCACTACCACGCGCTGGGCGACAAGCTTTAGTCGGCAGATGGGCGCTGGCGGTCATGCGGCCGCCGCGCACCACTCTTTCAGCTCAGCAGCTGTTCGTACCTTGCGCCCGCGGGTTCAGATGCGGGTTCAGCGGCGGGTGGAGCCGGGGCTTCGCCTGCGGTCAGTTGCCAATCAGCGGCCGCCAGGGCGTTGTCCAGCAAGCGCAGCATTGCCACGGCGAGTTCGGGCGTGAGGCCGATGTCGAGATGGCGGCCGCGGGTTTCGCGCAGCACCAGGTGCAGTCCGCCGCCGGGGCCGGGTTTCAGGTCGGCAGCGTCGGGCAGCAGCGGTTCGGTGCCCAGCGGGTGGCGGCTGCTTTCGTCGGCGACAAAGGGCTGGTTGAACTGCGTGCCGGGCAGCGCGCGTTGCAGCGCGGCCTGTTCCAGCATCAGCCGCGCCTCGGGCACGGGCAGCGCGTTCGGCGTGATCGTCCGAACCTCCCTCTGCAGCACCGCCTGGCGGAACGGCGGCAGCACCAGCGCCACCATGCGGCGCGTCAGCCAGGCCGCATAGATCTCGGCCTCGCTGCTGCGCAGCTGCAGCAGCAGGCGGTCAGCGGTGGCATCGAAGCGCAACTGGATCTGGTGTATGCCCATCGCCCGCATTTTGCCGGCTGAATACCGCCGCCTTGCGCATGCGCAAACATGCATTGCGCTGATGGGCTTGAAATGATGGGCTTGAAATGACGAGCTTGAAATGACGAGCTTGAAATGACGGGCTTGAAATGCCAGTGATGGCAACCACGTGCAGTGCAACCCAAAGGAATCGCCATGCGCTTCGAAAAGCTCACCACCGCCTTCCAACAAGCCCTGGGCGATGCCCAGAGCGCGGCCGTGGCGCGTGACAACCCTTACGTCGAACCCGCGCACCTGCTGGCCGCCATGCTGGCCCAGGCCGACGGCCCCAAGGCCCTGCTCGACCGCGCCGGCGCCAATTCGGCCGCGCTGGCCACCGCCATGGAAACCGCTTTGCGCAACCTGCCGACCGTGCAGGGTGGCGGCCAGGTGCAGCCCGGGCGCGATCTGCTGCAGTTGCTGCAGGCTGCCGACAAGGAAGCCAGCAAGGCCGGTGACCAGTTCATCGCCAGTGAGATGTTCCTGCTGGCCCTGGCCGACGCCAAGACCGACATCGGCGGTGTCGTGCGCGGGCACGGCCTCACGCGCAAGGCGCTGGAAGCCGCCGTCATCGCCGTGCGCGGTGGCCAGACGGTGGACAACGCCGACGCCGAGGGTCAGCGCGAGGCGCTGAAGAAATTCACGCTCGACCTCACCGAGCGCGCGCGCCGCGGCAAGCTCGACCCCGTCATCGGCCGCGACGACGAGATTCGTCGCGCCATCCAGGTGCTGCAGCGGCGCAGCAAGAACAACCCCGTGCTCATCGGCGAGCCGGGTGTCGGCAAGACTGCGATTGTCGAGGGGCTCGCGCAGCGCATCGTCAACGGCGAGGTGCCCGAGAGCCTGAAGAACAAGCGTGTGCTGGTGCTGGACATGGCCGGGTTGCTGGCTGGCGCCAAGTACCGCGGCGAGTTCGAAGAACGCCTGAAGGCCGTGCTGAAGGAAGTGGCGGCGGACGAAGGCCGCATCATCCTGTTCATCGACGAGCTGCACACCATGGTCGGCGCCGGCAAGGCCGAAGGCGCCATCGACGCCGGCAACATGCTCAAGCCCGCGCTGGCGCGAGGCGAGCTGCACTGCATCGGTGCGACCACGCTGAACGAGTACCGCAAGTACGTCGAGAAAGATGCCGCGCTCGAACGCCGCTTT
>JBBSCV010000184.1:0-8402 GCA_038249925.1 Burkholderiales bacterium | reverse complement strand
GCTGAAACTGCCAGCGGTGGTCACCACCGACCTGCGCCTGAACGAGCCCCGTTACGTGACGCTGCCCAACATCATGAAGGCGAAAAAGAAGCCGCTGGAGGTGTTGAAGCCCGCCGATCTGGGTGTGGACGTTGCGCCGCGAATCAAGACGCTGAAGGTCAGCGAGCCACCCAAGCGCGGCGCCGGCATCAAGGTGCCCGATGTCGCCACGCTGGTGGCCAAGTTGAAGAACGAAGCCAAGGTGATCTGAGCATGAGCGCACTCGTTTTTGCAGAACACGACAACCTCTCCATCAAGGGCGCCACGCTGAATACCGTGACGGCTGCGCTCGCGTGCAGCGGTGAAGTGCATGTGCTGGTGGCCGGGCACGAGGCTGCTGCTGCGGCCGCTGCCGCGGCGCAGATCGTCGGCGTGAGCAAGGTACTTCACGCCGATGCCCCGGGCCTGAACCACGGCCTGGCCGAAACCACCGCGGCGCAGGTGCTGGCAGTGGCTTCAGGCTACAGCCACATTCTCTTTCCGGCCACGGCCAGCGGCAAGAACATCGCACCGCGTGTGGCGGCCTTGCTGGACGTGGCGCAGATCAGCGATGCCACCAAGGTCATCAGCGGCGATACCTTCGAGCGTCCCATTTACGCCGGCAACGCGATAGCGACGGTACAGAGCACCGATGCCATCAAGGTCATCACCGTGCGCACCACAGGCTTCGATGCTGCTGCAGCCGCAGGTGGGAACGCCGTGGTGGAAGTCCTGGCAGCGGCTGCCGACACCGGCGGCTCCACGTTCATCGGCAGCGAAATCGCCAAGAGCGACCGCCCCGAACTGACTGCCGCCAAGGTCATCGTCAGCGGTGGCCGCGCCCTCGGGTCCAGCGAGAAGTTCAACGAAGTGCTCCTGCCCCTGGCTGACAAGCTTGGCGCGGCGCTGGGTGCTAGCCGCGCTGCGGTGGACGCCGGCTATGCGCCCAACGACTGGCAGGTGGGCCAGACCGGCAAGATCGTCGCGCCGCAGCTTTATGTCGCCATCGGCATCAGCGGTGCCATCCAGCACTTGGCCGGCATGAAGGACAGCAAGGTCATCGTGGCCATCAACAAGGACGCCGAGGCGCCCATCTTCAGCGTCGCCGACTACGGCCTCGAGGCCGACCTTTTCACGGCAGTGCCCGAGCTCGTAGAGAAGCTCTGAAGCCAGGCCTGCACCGGGGCGCCCGTTGTGGCGCCCTTCTTGTATCTGGAGACTGAACATGAGCTACCGCGCCCCCGTCAAGGACATGCTGTTCGTGATGAAGGAGTTGGCCGGCATCGATGCCGTGGCCGCCTTGCCCGGACATGAAGACGCTGGCTACGACACGGCCGCTGCGGTGCTGGAAGAATGCGCCAGGTTCAACGAGGGCGTGGTGGCGCCGTTGAACTGGGAAGGCGACAAGAATCCGTCGGTTTTCAAAGACGGTGTCGTCACCACCACGCCGGGCTTCAAGCAGGCCTTCCGCCAGTTCGCCGAAGGCGGCTGGCAGGGCCTGCAGCACCCGACGGAGTTCGGCGGCCAGGGCCTGCCCAAGCTGATTCATGCCGCGTGCAGCGAAATGGTGAACAGCGCCAACCTGAGCTTTGCGCTGTGCCCGCTTCTGACAGATGGTGCCATCGAGGCATTGCTCACCGCTGGCACGCCTGAGCAGCAGGCCACCTACCTGCCCAAGATGATCGACGGCAGCTGGACGGGTTCGATGAACCTCACCGAGCCGCAGGCCGGCTCTGACCTTTCGGCCGTGCGCACGCGCGCCGAGCCGCAGCCCGACGGCAGCTACAAGATCTTCGGCACCAAGATCTACATCACCTACGGCGAGCACGACATGGCGGACAACATCGTCCACCTGGTGCTGGCGCGCGTGGTGGGTGCGCCCGAGGGCGTCAAGGGCATCAGCCTCTTCATCTGCCCGAAGTTCATCGTCAACGCTGACGGCAGCACCGGTGCCCGAAACGACGTGCATTGCGTGAGCATCGAGCACAAGCTGGGCATCAAGGCCAGCCCGACGGCCGTGCTTCAGTACGGCGACCACGGCGGTGCCATCGGCGAACTGATCGGGCAAGAAAACCGCGGCCTGGAGTACATGTTCATCATGATGAACGCGGCTCGCTACGGTGTGGGCGTGCAGGGCATCGCGCTGGCCGAGCGCGCTTACCAAAAGGCCGTGGGTCATGCACGTGACCGGGTGCAAAGCCGCCCTGTGGACGGCAGTCTGCCCGGGGCCGGCGCCATCATTCACCATCCCGATGTGCGCCGCATGCTGATGACGATGCGTGCCCACACCGAGGGCTGCCGTGCGATGGCGCTTGTGGCCGCTGCGGCCTTCGACGCTGCGCACGCCCACGCGGATGCCGAGACTCGCCAACAGAATCAGGCGTTCTATGAATTCCTGGTGCCGCTGATCAAAGGCTTGTCCACCGAGATGAGCCTGGAAGTGGCCAGCCTGGGCGTGCAGGTGCACGGCGGCATGGGCTTCATCGAAGAAACAGGCGCAGCGCAGTACCTGCGTGACGCCAAGATCCTGACCATCTACGAAGGCACGACGGCCATCCAGGCCAACGACCTGGTGGGCCGCAAGACAGTGCGCGACGGTGGTGCCGTGGCGCGTGCCATCGCCGCCCAGATCGAGGCGACCGAAGGCGAGCTGAAGGCCCGCCCCAGCGCAGCCTGCCAGACGATGGCCCAGCGACTGGGCGCTGCCCGACGCGCCTTCGAAGATGTGGTGTCGTTCGTTGCCGGCCATACCAAGACCCAACCCAACGCCGTGTTCGCCGGCAGCGTGCCTTATCTGATGATGGCCGGCACCACCGTGGCCGGCTGGCAGATGGCGCGCGCGCTGATGGTCGCGGAAGACGCGCTGGCCGCGCCCGAAGCCGATACCGATGCGGCCTTCATGCTGGCCAAGATCGCGACTGCGCGCTTTTATGGCGACCACATCCTCAACAAGGTGTCAGCCCTGCGCGACAGCATCGTCGAAGGTGCCGATGCCGTCACTGCCCTCGCTTTGGAGTCCTTTTGATGAGCCACCTGCCGCCCGCCCTTCAACGTGTGCCGCTGCCGATCATCGGCGCGCCGCTGTTCATCATCAGCAACCCGAAGCTCGTGATTGCGCAGTGCATCGCCGGCGTGGTGGGTTCGATGCCGGCGTTGAACGCACGCCCGGCCTCGCAGCTCGACGAATGGCTGGCCGAAATCACCGAGACTCTGGCCGCCTGGGACCGTGCACACCCCGAGCAGAAGGCCGCACCTTTCGCCGTCAACCAGATCGTGCACAAGAGCAACGACAGGCTCGAGCACGACCTGCAGATGTGCGCCAAGCACAAGGTGCCCATCATCATCACCAGCCTGGGCGCGCGCGTGGATTTGAACGAGGCCGTGCACAGTTGGGGCGGTGTGGTGCTGCACGACATCATCAACAATTTCTTTGCGCACAAGGCCATCGAGAAGGGCGCCGATGGCTTGATCGCCGTGGCTGCCGGCGCCGGCGGCCATGCGGGCGTGAAGAGCCCGTTTGCGCTGGTGCAGGAAATCCGCGAATGGTTCGATGGCCCTGTGGCGCTGAGCGGCGCCATCGGCACCGGTGACGGCGTGCTCGCCTCGCTGGCCGCCGGGGCCGACTTCGCCTACGTCGGAAGCGCCTTCATCGCCACAGACGAGGCTCGGGCATCAGACGACTACAAGCGCTGCATCGTCGAGAGCAACAGCGACGACATCGTCTACAGCAACCTCTTCACGGGGGTGCACGGCAACTACCTCAAACCCAGCGTCCGGGCTGCCGGCATGGACCCCGACAACTTGCCCGAAAGCGACCCGAGCGCGATGGACTTCGGTGGCGAAAGCAGCAAGCCCAAGGCCTGGAAGGAGATCTGGGGCTGCGGCCAGGGCATCGGCGCGGTGAAGGCCGTGGTGCCGGCAGCCGAACTCGTGGCCCGTCTGAAGCGTGAGATGCACGCGGCGCAGCAGCGCGTTGCCGCGAGGCTGGCATGAACGCGCGCCGTGTCGTTCTGCTGGGCGGTACCGCGTTGCTGGCGCTTTTGACGGGATGCAACAGCATCGGCATCGGCATCAATTTGCCGATAGGTCGCGGTGGCAGCATCGGCGTCGGCGGGTCGATCCCCTTGCCGCGGCCGTCCGCGCCGCCCGCGACGTCCGCGCCTGCAGCATCGGCACCGCAGGCTGCCGCCACGCCGGCATCGGCGAACCGGTAAGGGTCGCCGCACCCTCAGCAGCGAGCATCACCGACGGCGGGCAGCGATCGCTGCCGCGCCTGGCCGACTCTTCTGGCGCTCAGCGCCTCACTTCACGGTCGTGAAGCGCATGTGCGGGTTGTCGTTCGAACGGTGCAAGGTCGTCACGTTCGTCTTCATCGCCCACGGCCGCACCTGGTGGTGCAGAGGAATCACCAGCACCTCGTCCTTGATGCGCACGAGGGCTTCGCGGATCATCGCGTTGCGTTTGGCAATATCGGGCTCGACCTTCATGGCGTCGTTCAGCCGGTCGACCGTGGGGTCGCTGATGCGGCCGAAATTGAAGTTGCCGTCGGCACCCGTGGTGCGCGTGCGGATCAGCGACTGAATGGCGTACTGCGCGTCGTAGGTGGCCACGCCCCAGCCCAGCATGAACAGCGAAGTGTCGAAGTTCTGGAACTTCTGGCTGAAGGTGGCGAAATTCTCAGCCGCCAGCTGCGCCTTGACGCCGATGCGGGCCCACATCGCGACGATGGCCTGGCAGACCTCTTCGTCGTTGACGTAGCGGTTGTTCGAGCAGCTGAAGCGCACGTCGAAGCCGTTCGGGTAGCCAGCGTCGGCCAGCAGTTTCCTTGCGCCCTCGATGTCGACCTTGGCGGGCTGGTCCAGTTCAGGCGTATGGCCGTTGACGCCCGGTGCTACCAGAATGCCGGCCGGCACCGACAACCCGCGCATGATGCTGCGACGAATGGCCTCGCGGTCGATGCTGGTGTTCAGCGCCTGGCGCACGCGTTTGTCAGCGAACGGGTTCTTGCCCTTCACGCTGCTGTATTTCAGTTCCGGACTGCCCACGTCCATCACCAGAAAGATGGTGCGCACTTCAGGGCCTTCCAGCACCTTCAGCTTGTTGTCGGCACGCAGCCGGGCCACGTCTTGAGTGGGAATGTCTGTGAGCAGATCCACATCACCCGAAAGCAGGGCGGCGACGCGAGTGGGGTCGCTCTTGATCGGCGTGTAGATCACTTCCTTCACGTTGCCGCCGGTCTTGTCCCACCAGTCCGGGTTGGCCACAAGGGTGACACGCTGTTCGGGTTGCCAGCCTGTCACGCGGAAGGCGCCGGTGCCCATCACGTTGCGCGAGGCGTGGTTCTCTTCCTTGGCCTTGTAGTCCTGAACGCTGGTGGTCTTGTTCTTTTCTGCCCAGCCCTTGCTCATGATGAAGAAGTTCACCAGGTTGCGCAGCAGGATGGGGCTGGGTGCCGAAAGAATGAAATCGACGGTGTGGCTGTCGACCTTCTTCACTTCGTTGATGCCCGTGACGTAAATGGCCATCGTGCCCTGCGGCTGCCTGATACGGTCGAAGCTGAAGACCACGTCATCGGCCGTGAAGGGCGTGCCATCATGAAATTTCACGCCCTTGCGCAGCTCGAACCGCACTTGCGTCGGGCTGATGAAGGTCCACTTGGTGGCCAGCGCGGGTTCCACCTCATAGGTGGCGCTGTAGCGCGTGAGGCCTTCATAGGCATGCGCCAGCACCGTGTTGGTGGTGGCATGGTTCTGCGAGTGCGGGTCCATCGTCAGGATGTCGTTCTGCGCGGCCCAGCGCACGGTCTGTGCATGCAAGGGCAGGGTCATCATCACGACGGCGGCGGCCGCGGCCACGAGGGTCTTCAGGTTCATCAGCCAATTCCTTCTTGCGGTTGCCGGGTAAGGCGGTGCTGCGAATGCTAGAGCCATTGCGGCCCGTGGACAGCGGGGAAACGCCAGAGCCCGCAAGTCAGCTGAGAGTCGTCGAGATCGAAGCCGCAGAAGTGGACTACCGCCAGGCGCAGTTCCCCGCCATTCCGCTCTTCCGCCGCGCGAAGCTGATGGCGATCTGGCCGACAAGCCGCCAGCGCGAGCGTGAACCCAGGCGCAGACCCGGGCCCGGGCGCCGGTGCCCTGACGCAAGGCGCGTTGAGCGCAGTGGACGGCGCGCAGCCACAGGTGAGCATGGGCCGCAATTCGCTGCTGCTGGCGCGCTGGCTGCCGCCCGACCCGCCGCCTGGTCACGGCATCCATCGCTACGTTTTCCCGGTCTTCGCATTGGCCGCTGGTAAACCACTGCGGTCGACACCCGGGCGGGAAGCCCTGGCCGATGCACTGAGCGCTCGCACTGGCCGCGGGCAGCGTCATCGGGACCTATGAAAGGCCGGCAGCCAGCCCGCCGCCGGACGGCACGTTGGGCGAGCCGGTTCTGATGCCCGGGTAGCCATTGCCGACATCTTTTCAAAACGTCGCCGCCATGCCCGCATGAACGCATGTTGCAACCTGATTGCCTGCGGGAACGCCGATTGCCCTGCGCAGCCGGAGGAGTACGCCATGAGCCCAATGAGCCCGAGCCCAATGACCCCGCTTGCCCGACGCGCCAGCGTTTTCGCTGGCGCGGCCGTGCGGCAGTCGCCACCTGCACTGTCGGATCGGCCCCGGCAGGCCGGTGAAGTAGACGTGCCGCAGCCGGCGCCCGATGTTGTTCCCCTGCCGCCCACCCGGCACCCCGGCGTGCCCGGGCAGACGCCGGACAGACCGCCGGCCATTCCGCCAGAGATGCCGCCCGGCCCAGCTGGCCCCGACATCATCGAACCCACCTTGCCCGGTGAGCACAGCCCCGTGCGCGACCCCTCTTTACCGGGCGAGCAGCGTCCGCGGTGGGCCCTGAAAAGGGCGGCCCACTCGGCCCACTCGGCCCACCTGGGGCGGCCGCGCAGTACCGGTCAGCTGCGGCGGAGGCCTTGATGAGCCTGCAGTCGCTGGACAGCAGCCGCAGTTTCCTGATTCAACCCACTCCCGCCGGCATGCCGGCCATCGAGCCGCCGCGCCGCGCCGTGCAGTCGCCGCTGGAGGCGCTGTTCGAGCGACACCTGCTGCAGCACCGCCGGCTCTTTGCCGAACTGGACGCCCAGCGCGACGCGGTGTGCGAAGCGGCCATCGTGCTGGCCGATGCGCTGCACCGCGGCGGCCGGTTGCTCTTCATCGGTGACCCGGAGTCCGCGGGCATCTGCCTGCACCTGGCAGCGCTGCTGAACGTGCGGCTGGCCCAGCTGCGCGAGACGCCCGTGGCGTGCGCGCTGGTGGCCGACACGCCGGCCCTGCGCGCGCTGGCGGCTGGCGGGAGCCACGCCGAGATGCTGACGCGTCAACTGGCGGCGCGTGCGCGGCTTGGCGACTGTGTGGTGGCGGTGTGCGCCAGCGACGACTCTGCCTGCCTGGTGGACGCGCTGCAGTGCGCCCATGCTGCGGGCGTGTGCCGCGTGGCGCTGCTCGGCCGCATGGGCGGCCCGGCGCGGGAGCATGCCGAGCTGTCTGTCCTGATGGCGCACTACGAAGCGCGGCGCGTCCAGGAAGCCCAGTTGTTTATTGGCCACGCATGGTGCAGCCAGATCGAAAGTGCGCTGGCCGTGGGAGCCTGACGCCGCTGCGGGCCTGAAGTTGGCGGCCAAGGTGTGCACACCAGAAATGACGGCAACAGAGCCGCAAGAAAGCGCTCGCGCGCATCACCAGATCGCGCGCCCGACGGTGATCGAGGCTGGCCGGTCAGGATGCCAGAAGACTCACGAAACTCTGCATGATTGCGGGCATGGCTGAATTCTTCAGAACCTCGACGATGTGGGTCGTCGACTTCCGATACGACGGCAGCCCCAGACGCTGGTTCAAGGCCTTCGGGCCCGACGTTGACGTGGCCAGCGTGCTGGCCACGCAGTTGCGCGAGTTGTATGGCGCGCGCGTGCAACTCGAAAGCGTGCGCAAGGCCAGCGAGGCCGAAGAAGGCGCATACCTGCGCGGTGAGACTCCGACGAACGTCTTCTGCCCGACCGGTCGAGGCGCTGGCGACCATTCGGACGACGACCGCGACGACTGACTCACCCGCGTTGTCGACGGGCGGCGTTCTCGGTCTCGGCGCATCGTCGAATTCGTGGCAGTCAGCCAGCCCCACTTTGCTTGCGACCGGTTTTTGACCTGAGGCAGCGAAAGGAACGCCGCTTGCCGACACCTCGGCAGCTGGGGTCGGCTGGGCGCGACAGTCGCACAGCGCCCCTGCTTCTTTCGCGCGGTCGCATCACCTGGCCGCGCGCTGTTCGCAGACCTTAGGAGATTCAGATGGCCCACCAACTCAACCAGGTCTGCATCGCTGCCTGCAACGCCTGCGCGGAT
>JBBSCV010000183.1:0-8423 GCA_038249925.1 Burkholderiales bacterium | reverse complement strand
CTGGGCCCCAACGCGGGGTCGGGGTACGCTTGTCTCGTCGAACGCCTTGCGACGAGTTGCGTTGCCCAACCAGGAAATGCCTGTGATCTCTCAGCCTGACCCCACGACCCTGGTTTTACCGAGCCGCACCCTCATGCGGGAAGAAGCGCTGGCCGCGCCGCAGTGCATCGCCCGCTTGCTGGAACAGGACGCCGCCGCCTATGCCAGCCTGGCCCAGCACCTGCGCCAGCGGCCTGCCGATGCCTTGCTGACGCTGGCACGCGGCAGTTCCGACCATGCCGCGCAGCATCTGGCTTACCTGGTGATGGCGCGGCTTTCGCGGCTGGTGACTTCGCTGCCGATGTCCATCGTCACGCTCTACGGCGCACGGCTGCCGGCGGCGGCCTTGCAGTGCTTTGTCTTCTCGCAGTCGGGCCAGAGCCCCGACCTCGTGGAACCGGCGCGGAGCCTGCGCGCCGCCGGCGCGGGCATCGTGGCGCTGGTGAACGACACCGCTTCCCCGTTGGCCTGCGCCGCCGAATTCGTGCTGCCGCTGCACGCTGGGCAAGAGCGCAGCGTGGCCGCCACCAAGAGCTACATCGCGCAACTGGTGGCTGGCGCGCGCCTGGTGGCGGCGTGGCAGCAGGACGACACCCTCGCTGCGGCCGTTGCCGCCTTGCCCGAAGCGCTGGCCGCCGCCGCCGCGCTGGACTGGAGCGCCGCCGTGGCGCCGCTGCAGGGCGCCGAGCAGCTGTTCGTCATCGGCCGCGGCCCGGGCCTGGCCGTGGCCCAGGAAGCCGCGCTGAAGTTCAAGGAAACCTGCGGCATGCAGGCCGAGGCCTTCTCGGGCGCCGAAGTGCAGCACGGGCCGATGGCGCTGGTGGGGCAGGGCTTTCCGGTGCTGGTGCTGGCACCGCGTGGGCCGACGCAGGCCGGGCTGCTGGAACTGGCGCTGCGCCTGCACGCCCGCGGCGCCGGGGTGCTGCTGGCCGTGCCCGAAGCGCAGCGCGCAGCTCTCGAAGCCCAGGGCGTGCAGACACTGCCACTGGCGACCACCGGCCACGAAGGCCTCGATGCCATCGCCGTCGTGCAGAGCTTCTACCCCATGGTCGAAGCACTGTCACGCGCGCGCGGCCGCAACCCCGACCAGCCGCCGTTTCTGGCCAAGGTGACGCGCACGCTCTGAAGCTTGGCCGCCGCGGCCACCGCAGCGCGCGGGCCGCGGCGTTCATGGGCATCATCCGGGCGCCTTTTCTCTTACCTGTCCCACTGTCTCACCCCGCCATGTCCACCACGTACGTCAACGGCCGCTCCATCCCGGCGGCAACCCAACCGAACACCCTGCTCGTGCACTGGCTGCGCGACGCGCTGGGCCTCACCGGCACCCATCTCGGCTGCGACACCGCGCAGTGCGGCGCCTGCACCGTGCTGCTGGACGGCCTGGCCGTGAAGAGCTGCAGCGTGCTGGCCGTGCAGGCCAGCGGCCGCCACGTCACCACCGTGGAAGGCCTGGCGCGGCCTGACGGCACGCTGCACCCGGTGCAAGACGCCTTCATCGCCTGCCACGGCCTGCAGTGCGGCTTCTGCACCCCTGGGATGTTGATGAGCACTGTCGCCCTGCTGGCGCAGAACCCGCGCCCCAGCGAGGCTGACGTGGTGCAGGCGCTGGAAGGCAACCTGTGCCGCTGCACCGGTTACGTGAACATCGTGGCCGCCGTGCATCAGGCCGCCGCCACGCTGCGTCAGGAAGCCGCCACGCTGCAGCAGGAGAGCACCACGCTTTCGCAGGAGACTGCATGAACGCGCCCGACAGCTTCACCCAGGCCGGCCGCTACGGCAGCGGCCACACCGTGCGCCGCATCGAAGACCCGGCGCTGGTGCAGGGCCAGGGCCGCTACACCGATGACGTGATGCCCGCCGGCCAGCTTTTCTTGCGCTTCGTGCGCAGCAGCTTCGCCCACGGCCGCATCCACAGCATCCACACCGCACAAGCCCAGGCCATGCCGGGCGTGGTGGCCGTCTACACCGGCGCCGATCTCGCCGCCGCAGGCGTCAAGCCGCTGGCCCCGGCCGGCGGTTTCAAGCAACCCGACGGCAGCGCCATGAACCCGCCGCCCAAGCATGCGCTGGCGGTAGGCACGGTGCGCCACGTGGGCGAATGCGTGGCCGCCGTGGTGGCCGAAAGCCGCGAAGCGGCACGCGCTGCCGCCGACGCGGTGCTGGTGGACATCGAGCCCCTGCCTGCCGTGGCCGACGCCGTGGCTGCGCTGGCCGCGGGCGCGCCGCTGGTCTGGGAAGGTGCGCCGGGCAATGTGCTGGCCGAGATGCAGCATGGCGACGCCGCAGCCACCATTGCCGCCTTCGCGGGAGCCCAGCACCGCATCAGCCTGCCCATCGTCAACCAGCGCCTGGCGCCCAGCCCCATCGAGCCGCGCGCGGTGCTGGCCTACATCGACGAAGGCCGGCTGACGGTGCGCCTGTCCAGCCAGATGCCCACCGGCGTGCGCGGCGGCCTCGTGCATTGCCTCTCGGGCGTGAGCAGCGCGCGCAGCAATGACAACGTGCGCGTGCTGGTGGGCGACGTGGGCGGCGGCTTCGGCATGAAGACCGCGCTCTACCCGGAAGACGTGGTCACGGCCTATGCCGCGCTGCACCTGCAGCGCCCGGTGAAGTGGCAGGCCGAACGCGTGGAAGAGTTCCTCACCGCGGTGCACGGCCGCGACCTGCTCAGCCGCGCCGAGATGGCGCTCGACGCGCACGGCAAGGTGCTCGCGCTGCGCATCCGCTCGTGGGCCAACGTGGGTGCGCTGCCCACGGGTGCGGGCGTGGCCATCCAGCTGCTGATCGGGCCCTGGGTCACGACCAGCATCTACGACATAGAAACCATTCACCTGCAGATCAGTGCCGTGCTGACGCACACCGCGGCCACGGGCGCCTACCGCGGCGCAGGCCGGCCCGAAGCCATCTACACGCTGGAACGCCTGTTCGATGCCGCCGCGCGTGAACTGCAGATGGACGCGGCCGAGATCCGCCGCCGCAACATGATCAGGCCCGATCAGCTGCCCTACAAGAACCCGATGGGCCAGACCTACGACAGCGGCAATTTCGAACAGCTGCTCGACCAGGGCCTGGTGCTGGCTGATTGGCAAGGATTCGCGGCCCGGCGCGCCGACAGCGCCCAGCGCGGATTGCTGCGCGGGCGCGGCATCGCCACCTTCCTGGAATGGACCGGTGGCAACGCGCTGGAAGAAAACGTGCAGGTGCGCATCACCGCCGATGGCCACATCGAACTCACCAGCGCCACCATGGCCATGGGCCAGGGCATTGCCACCAGCTATGCGCAGCTGGCGGTGGATGTGTTCGGTGTGCCGATCGAACGCATCCGCATCCTGCAGGGCGACACCGACCGCGCCAACGGCTTCGGCAGTGCCGCCAGCCGCAGCCTGTTCACCGGCGGTGCGGCAGCATTGGTCGCTTCACAGCGTGCAGTGGAAGCCGGCAAGCCGCTCGCCGCCGGGGCGCTGGAGGCCGGCGTCGCCGACATCGAATACGCCGCCGGCCGCTACAGCGTGGCCGGCACCGATCTCGGCATCGGCCTCTTCGAACTGGCGCAGCGCCAGCCCGGCGGCGTGATCCTGGCCGATGGCGGCGCCAAGGCCAGCGCGCCAACCTGGCCCAACGGCTGCCACATCTGCGAGGTGGAAATCGACCCCGCCACCGGCCGCACGCAGGTGGTGGCCTACGCCAGTGTGAACGACATCGGCCGCGTCATCAGCCCCGGCATCGTGCGCGGGCAGGTGGAAGGCGGCGCCGTGCAGGGCATCGGCCAGGCGCTTTGCGAGAACGTGGTCTACGACGCCGAAGGCCAACTGCTGAGCGCCAGCTTCATGGACTACGCGCTGCCCAACGTCGACGGTTTCCTCGGCTTCAAGACGGCCTTCGACGAGCGCATGCCATGCCTCACCAACAGCCTGGGCGCCAAGGGCGTGGGTGAACTCGGCACCATCGGCGCCACGCCGGCGGTGGTAAACGCGGTGGTGGACGCGCTCGTGAACGCACAGAAGAGCGCACCAAAGAGCGTGCAAATGGACTCGCAAACCGGGGCCGGCCAGGGCCGATCGGCGGAATGCCTGCAGATGCCGTTGACGGCCGAGGCCGTGTGGCGCGCGCTGCGTGGCACCTACCCGCCAGCCGTGCTGCCGGGCTGAACAGCGCGCACCCGGCGCAAGCCGGCCGCCCGCGCGGGCCCCTTAAACAGCGCTTCGCCGACCTTCCAGCCATTCGAAGACCGCCATGCCGGCGAGCATGGCTGCGACGAAGACCATCGCCTTCGCCTGCCCCATGCCCAGCGCCACCAGCGCCGGGCCGGGGCAGAAGCCGGCCACACCCCATCCCATGCCGAAGAGCAGGGCGCCCCCGACGAGGCGGCGGTCGATGCCGCGCATGGGCGGCAATTCCATCTCGGCGCCCAGCAGCGAACGCGTGCGGCCGCGCGCGAAGATGAAGGCGACCAGGCCGACGCCGATGGCGCCCGCCATCACCAGCGCCAGCGAGGGGTCCCACGCGCCGGCGAGGTCGAGAAAGCCCAGCACCTTGGCCGGGTTGGCCATGCCCGAGACGATGAGACCGAGGCCGAAAACCAGACCCGCGAGCAAAGAGGCGAAAACGAACACAGCAGCTTCCTTCAAAGACCCAGCAAGTGGCGCACGGCATACACGGTGGCGAAGCCCGCCGCCATGAACACCAGCGTGGCGACCAGTGAACGTGGCGAAAGGCGCGACAAGCCGCAGACGCCGTGCCCGCTGGTGCAGCCCGCGCCGTAGCGCGTGCCCACCCCCACCAGCAGGCCAGCCAGCACCAGCGCGCCAAAGCTGGCGTCTGTTTGCGTGGCGGGCCATTCGGCCAGCAGCAGGTAGGGCAGCGGCGCCAGCGCCAGGCCGGCGACGAAGGCCACGCGCCAGGCGATGTCGCCCTTTACCGGCTTCAGCAGGCTGCCCAGCACACCACTGACGCCGGCAATGCGCCCGTTCAGCAGCACGAACATGGATGCGGCCACGCCGATGAGAGCGCCGCCGCCCAGCGACGCCCAGGGTGTGAAGGCGTTCCAGTCGATGTTCAAGGTTCACTCCGTTTGACAGTTGGGGTGCTACGGCCGCGCCAGCATCTACGCCAGCACCTGCGCCAGTTCCTTCAGGCTCTGCAGGTTGTGTGCGGGCAGAAAGCGGTCGACATGCGGCAGCATGGCCTTGATGCCCGCCGCGCGCGGCTGAAACTGCTCGAAGCGCAACAGCGGGTTCAGCCAGATCAGCTTGCGGCAGCTCTTGTGCAGGCGCTCCATCTCGAAGCGCAGCTGGTCGCAGTTCGGGTCGTCGGGCGTGCCGTGTTCCAGCCCGTCGCTGATCAGCAGCACTGTCGCGCGGCCGCTCAGCACACGGCGCGCCCAGCGCTGGTTGAAGTGGTGCAGGCAGGCGCTGATGCGCGTGCCGCCCGACCAGTCCTGCACGTCGTGCACCACACGCGCCACGGCGATGTCGGGGTCGCGCTGGCGCAGCGCGCGCGTGGTGCGCGTCAGCCGCGTGCCGAAGACGAAGCTCTCCACACGCGCATCGGCATGGCCGAGCGCATGCGTGAAGTGCAGCAGCATTCGCGAATAGCGGCTCATGCTGCCCGAGATGTCGGCCAGCACCACCAGCGGCGCGGGTTGCTCGCGCGGGCGGCGCCAGTGCAGTTGCCAGACCTCGCCACCGTGGCGCGCCAGCGCCTGCAAGGTGGCGCGGCCGTCCACGCGCGCCATGCGGCCGGGCCCCGGCGCGCGCGCCATGCGCCGTGTCGTGATGGGCTCGAACAGCGGTGCCATCTGGCGCAGCAGCGCCTGCGCGGCACGCCACTCGTCGGCCGTCATGGTGTCGAAGTCGGCCTTCTGCAGCAGTTCACGTTCGTTCCACGTCAGCGTGGCGTCGACGTCGATCTTCTCGGGCGGCGGCGGCGCGTTCGGATGACTCGGTTGGTGCGGAAACAGCGCTTCGCCCAGGCGCCGGTTTTCCGGCACCGGCATCTGCTCAGTCTTGGCCTGCACACGCGGCAACAGCATCGCCATCACGCGGCCGGCCAGGTCGGGGTCGCGCCAGAAGAGATGGAAGGCCTGGTCGAAAAGCTCGCGGTGTTCCACGCGGTCCAGCAGGCAGGCCATCAGCGTGGCGTGAAAGTCGCGCCGGCTCTCCAGGCCGGCCACCTGCAGCGCGTTCAGCGCGAGCTGTATGCGGTCTGTCGGCACCGGCATGCCGGCGGTGCGCAGCACGCGGCCGAAGTGCATCACGTTCTCGGCCAGGTGGCCGGGCAGGGCGGCGGTGTCAGGAGCGCGCAGCACGGCTTCAGCGTCTTCAGGGGGCTTCAGTGGCTTGAGGCCAGCGGGCACAAGGCGGCAGAGAGCAAGGCGTGGCTGAAGCCACGGCCTTGCCAGACCTCGCCGAACTCGAAATCGGCGGCGTTGGTGAACACGATGACCGCCTTGCCCAGCGCGGGCGCCAGGATGTTGCGCACCTGGCTGCCGCCGACATCGCCGCGCCGCTCGACCAGCTGCACGGGGCGGGCGCAGCCTGCCAAGGTGGCCGGGTAGCCCCAGGCGCCCAGCGCGACGTAGCCCCACTTCGGTTCGCCCGCCCACATCGTGCGTGAACTGGCCTCCGAGACCAGCTTGAAGCGCAGCAGGGCGCGGTCGAATTCGAGCAGGTCGCGTGCGCTGCCTTCCAGCGCGCCGGCAGCGCCGAAGTTGGCCAGCCGCGGCTGCGGCACGGCGCGCCCATTCGCGGAATAGGCCACAGCGCTGGCGCGCGGCGCGGCCGTGCCGGCAAGGCCCAGAGACTGGAGGCCCAGCGGCTTGATCAACTGCGTCTGCAGCAAGGTCTCGAAGGGCTGCCCGGCGACCCGCGCCAGCAGCGCGGCCAGCACCAGGGTGTCGCAGTTGTTGTACTCGAACGCCGTGCCGGGCGGCCGCTTGGGTGTGCCGGCGCAGTAGGCCAGCGCATCTGGTTGCTCGGCGGTGTAGAAGCCGGGCACGCCTGCCGAGCCGGGCGCCGAGTCGTCGGGGTTGGGCAGGCCCGAAAGGTGCTGCAGCAACTGGCGCACCGTCACCAGTGCGGCACTGGGTCCGGCAAAACCGGGCAGATGTTGGGCGACTGTGTCGTCCAGCTGCAGGCGGCCCGCGTCTACCTGGCGCATCACCAGCGCCGCCGTGACCTGCTTGGACACCGAGGCCCACCGCCAGACTTGCCCGCTGCGGTGAGGCAGGCGCTGCTCGCGATCGGCCACACCCGCCACGGCCTCGAAGTGCACTGCGTCGAGGCCGCCCACGAGCACTTCGCCTGCGAAACCCGCCTTCACGGCGTCGTCGAACACACGCTGCAAAGCTGACGTCCCGGCGGCCTGCACGAGGCCTGCGCAAGCCAGCAGGGCTGCCGGTATGAGAGTGCGCCGCATCTCAGCGCGCCGTCTGGGCTTCGCTGCGCAGCTGCGTCAGCAAGCGCGCCGTCTCGCTGCCCTGCACCTTGGCGATGTCGTCCTGGTACTTCAGCAGCACGCCCAGGGTCTGGTTGACGGTCTCGGGGTCGAGCACCAGCGCATCCAGCTGCATCAGCGCGCGGGTCCACTCGATGGTCTCGGCAATGCCGGGCAGCTTGTAGAGCTCGATGCTGCGCAGCTTCTGCACGAAAGCCACGATCTCGGCGGCCAGCTTCTGCGGCGCGCCGGGCACGCGCCGCGCCAGGATCTCGGCCTCGCGTTTGGCATCCGGAAAGCCCACCCAGTGATAGAGGCAACGGCGCTTCACGGCGTCGTGAATCTCGCGCGTGCGGTTGCTCGTCAGCACCACGATGGGCGGGTGCACGGCCTTGACCGTGCCGTACTCGGGGATGGTGATCTGGAAGTCCGAGAGCACTTCCAGCAGGAAAGCCTCGAAGGGTTCGTCGGCGCGGTCGAGTTCGTCGATCAGCAGCACCGGCGGCACCGCCTGCGCCGGGTCGATGGCCTGCAGCAGTGCGCGGCGGATCAGGAAGCGGTCGCTGAAGAGTTCTTGCGCCAGGTCTTCGCGTTGGCTGGGCCCGTTCTCGGCGAGGCGAATCTCGAGCATCTGCCGCGCGTAGTTCCACTCATAGGCAGCGCCGGCCAGGTCCAGGCCCTCGTGGCATTGCAGGCGTATCAGCGGCCGGCCCAGCATCGCCGCCAGCGTTTTCGCGATCTCGGTCTTTCCGGTGCCGGGCTCGCCTTCCAGGAACAGCGGCCGTTGCAGCTTCAGCGCCAGGAAGACGGTCGTGGCGAGCGCGCGTTCGGGCACGTAGTCCAGCGCCAGCAGGCGCGCTGCGGTGTCGTCGATGCTGGTGGGCAGTTCGGTGGTGGTCATGCCTCATTCTGGCAGCGGCCCCGTGCCGGCGATGCTGGCGGGTTTCCCG
>JBBSCV010000182.1:0-8428 GCA_038249925.1 Burkholderiales bacterium | reverse complement strand
GCGCGCGGGGTCGCACAGCAGCACATGGCGCGCACTGCCGCCTTCGTCCAGGCGCTGCACCCAGTCCATTTCTGTCAGCAGGTCCACCACCGGCTCGAGTTGCAGCGGGTCGGCTCGCAGCGCTTCGCCCAGCGCAGCCAGAGAAAGGCCATGATGCGGCGCGTGGCGGGCAGCTTCCAGCAGGCGCAACACGGCCAGCGCCAACTCGAAGCGCCACCCCGGCACGGCAGGGCGCGCGGCCACACGCATCTGCAGGCTGGGCGCATAGGCTGCAATCACCGCGCCCAGCAGCACGATGACCCAGGCCAGATACACCCACAGCAGCAGAATGGGCAGCGTGGCAAAGGCACCGTACACCGCAGAAAACGTCGGCACGGCGTCCACATACCAGGCCAGGGCCTCTTTCGCACCTTCGAAAGCCGCAGCCACGAACAGGCCGCCGGCCCAGGCATGGCGCCAACGCACCGAGGTGTTGGGAACGTAGTGAAACATTGCCGCCGTGGCAGCAGCGAACAGCAGGAATTGAGTGAAGTCGAGCAGATAACCCACCCCGCCCGGCAGGCCGTCGACCAAACCACGAGAGGCCGACACGGCGTAAGAGGTGAGCGACACGCTGACGCCGAGCACCAGCGGCCCCAGCGTCAGGCCAGCCCAGTAGACGAGGATGCGCTGCGCAATGGGCCTGGGACGACGCACACGCCAGATGGCATTCAGTGTGCGATCGATCGTCAGCACCATGGCCACCGCGGTGATGACCAGCAGCACGAGACCCACTGTGCCAACACCACGCGCCTTCAAGGCGAAAGCGCTGAGAGAACGCAGGACGGGACGCGCGATGCCGTCGGGCACCAGGTTCTGCAGGAAGTACTTCTGCAGCGCGGCCTCGACACCCGAGAACATCGGGAAGGCCGTGAAGATGGCCAGCATCACCGTAACGAGCGGCACCAGCGCAATCAGTGTCGTGAAGGTCAGGCTGCCGGCGGTGAGGCCCAGCCGGTCTTCACCGAAACGCTGGCGCAAGGTGCGCAGCGTGTCGAACCAGGGCCAGTTTCGCAAGGTCTGCAGCGACAGCGCCAGTTCGGCCTGGATGCGCGTGGCGAGCGGGCCTTTCAAGTCGCTGCCCGGGCGACCCTGCGGGCCGGGAGTCATGTTCATGCTGGCTATGATGCCGCATGACCCCTCAACAAGACCCGCGCCGCGCCGCCGATGCCGTGGTGAGCAGCACCCGCGCTGCAGCGCTGGCCGCGCTGCTGGCGCTGATCGTCCTGGGCCTGGCCTGGGAGCTGTGGCTGGCCCCCACCGGCAGCGGCACGCTGGCTCTGAAAGTGCTGCCGCTGGTGCTGTGCGTGGCCGGGCTGCTGCGCCACCGCATGTACACCTTTCGCTGGCTGAGCCTGCTGATCTGGCTGTACTTCATGGAAGGTGTGGTGCGCGCCACCACTGAAAGTGGCCTCGGCCAGGCGCTGGCCGTGATCGAGGTGGTGTTGAGCCTGGTGCTCTTCGTCGTCAGCGGCATCTACATCCGCTGGCGCCTGCGCAACGGCGCGGCGCTGGCTGCAGAGGAGAAGGCTGCGCTGGAACGGGCCGCCGAGAAGACTTCTGCGGAGAAGGCGAAGAAACCCGGAGAGGCGCGGGCTTGAGTCCGCTGCTCGGCACGCTGAGTGCGGCTGTGGGTGCCGCCCACGTGCTCACCGAAGGCGACCTCTCGGCCTGGCAACAAGACTGGCGGCGCCGCTGGCACGGCAAGGCGCTGGCTGTCGTGCGGCCGGCCAGCACGGCCGAAGTGGCCGCGGTGGTGAAGGCCTGCGCGGCGCACGGCACGGCCATCGTGCCGCAGGGCGGCAACACCGGCCTCGTGGGCGGCGGTGTGCCCGATGCCAGCGGCACGCAGGTGCTTTTGAGCCTGCAACGCATGAATCGCATCCGTGCCATCGACGATGCCAACCTCACCCTCACCGCCGAGGCCGGCTGTGTGCTGCAGGCGCTGCAGCAGGCGGCCGCCGAACGTGGCCATCTCTTCCCGCTGAGCCTGGCCGCCCAGGGCAGCTGCACGCTGGGCGGCAACCTGGCCACCAACGCCGGCGGCACGCAGGTGCTGCGTTGGGGCAATGCCCGCGATTTGTGCCTGGGCCTGGAAGTGGTGACTGCGCAAGGCGCTGTCTGGGAAGGGCTGAGCGGCCTGCGCAAGGACAACACCGGCTACGACCTGCGCGACCTCTTCATCGGCAGCGAAGGCACGCTGGGCATCATCACGGCCGCCACCATGAAGCTGGCGCCGTTGCCGGCAGCCACCGGCACCGCACTGGCGGCGTGCAACACCGTGGCTGATTGCGTGGCCCTGCTGCAGCTGGCGCGGGCGCGGCTGGGCGCCGGGCTCACCGGCTTCGAGATGATGGGCCGCTACGCGCTGCAGTTGACTGCCCAACATTTCCCCGCCCTGCCCCGCCCGCTGCCGCACGCCGAATGGACGGTGCTGCTGGAGTACAGCGATATGCACAGCGAGGCCCATGCCCGCGAGGCCTTCGAGGGCCTGCTCGGTGCGGCACTCGAAGCCGGCACGGTGACGGATGCCGTGGTGGCCGAAAGCCTGGCGCAGAGCCAGGCGCTGTGGCATGTGCGCGAGAGCATTCCGCTGGCGCAGGCCGAAGAAGGCCCGAACATCAAGCACGACATTTCAGTGCCGGTGTCTGCCATTCCTGCCTTCGTGGCCGAAGCCGATGCCTTGCTGCAAGCGCAGTTTCCCGGCGTGCGGCTGGTGAACTTCGGCCATCTGGGCGACGGCAACCTGCACTACAACGTGCAGGCGCCCAGCGGCGAAGATGGCCAAGACGGCCGGCGCTTTCTCGCAGAGCAGGAACATGCGGTGAATGCCGTGGTCTTCGACACCGTGGCGCGACATGGCGGATCGTTCAGCGCCGAACACGGCATCGGTCTGCTGAAGCGCGAAGAGCTGGCGCGGCGCAAGTCGCCCGTGGCGATGCAGTTGATGCGCGGCATCAAGGCTGCCTTCGACCCGCAGGGGCTGCTGAACCCGGGCCGCGTGCTGTAGACCGTTTCGCGCAGGGCGCGTCCCGTCAAACGAGACTGCGCGTGGCCGCAACCGGCCCTATTGCACCGGGCCGTCCAGCCCGCGCGGCACGGCCACCGCCATGGTGTCGATGCCTTCATCGCGCAAGGCTTCGCGCTCTTGCGGCGTGGCATGGCCGCGTATGCCGCGGTTGGGTATTTCGCCGTAGTGGATGCGCCGCGCTTCTTCAGGAAAGCGCGGGCCCACGTCTTCGGTACGTGCCAGCAGCTGGCGAATGCCGTGCAGGTAGGCGGCCTGCACCTGTTCGGGTGTGGCGGCGGCAGTAGGCTCGGTACCGACAGCAGGGGCGCTTTCAGGCGGCGTCAACTCGCGGGCGCCAGAGAGGTTCAGTCGCGGCGCCGATGGCAGGCGGGCGATGACGCGGTCTGCGCACAGCGGGCACTCGATCAACGCCCGGCCGTTCTGGCTGAGGAAGTCGTCTTCCGATTGGAACCAGCCTTCGAAGCCGTGGCCGTTGTCACAGCGCAGGTTCAGCACTTTCATCGTGCCGACATCATAGGCTGGCGGCGGCGGTGCCGCTTTGCCAGGTCAATGACATCTTGCCGGCCTGCCAGCGTTGCAGCCAGTGCAGGCCAATCTGCGTCTTCACGTCGGGCAGCTCACCTCGGTCGCACAGGGCTTCCAATTCGGCCAGCGTCATCGTCACGGTCTCGACGAATTCGCCGCTGTCGGGCCGCGCCGGGCCGGGCTGCAAGCCGCGTGCGAACCAGATCCAGATGCTCTCGGTGGAATAGGCCGCGGCATTGTGGATTTCACCGCCGAAGGCCCATTCACGCGCCACGTAGCCGGTCTCTTCCTGCAGTTCGCGTTGGCCGCAGAGCAGCGCGTCTTCGCCCGGTTCCAGCTTTCCGGCCGGGAACTCGAGCAGCACCTTCTGCACCGGATAGCGGTACTGGCGCACCAGCACCAGCCGCATCTCGGTGCCATCGTCCAGCAGGGGCACCACCGCCACGGCGCCGCTGTGGCCCAGGTATTCACGCGTGGCCAGGTTGCCGTCGGGCAGGACCACGGTGTCCTTGCGCAGCTCTATCCAGCCGCGGTGCAGCACGGTGCTTTCGCCTGTGGCGCGTTCGATCAGGTGCTTGTCGTCGGCGGCCACGGTGCGCTTCGGCTCAGCGGGTCAACTGCTCAGGGCGGCGACGATGGCGTCGCGGCACATCGCCATGATGCCGCCCGAGAAGGGGCCGAACAGGAACACCGCCGCGCCGTTGGCCACCAGCAGCAGCGTCACGCCCTGGGTCTGCCACACCGGCGCCGTCTGCGTGGGTTCGTCGAACCACATCACCTTGACCACGCGCAGGTAGTAGAAGGCGCCGATCAGCGAGAACAACACCGCCACCACGGCCAGGCCGATGTAGAGAGGCACGTTCGTCGTCACCAGCGCCTGTATGACGGCCAACTTGGCGAAGAAGCCCACCATGGGCGGCACCCCGGCCAGCGAGAACATGAAGACCGTCATCACCCCGGCCAGCCAGGGGCTGCGCCTGGAAAGGCCGGCGAAGTCGTTGATCTCCTCGCTTTCGAAGCCCTGCCGGCTGAGGAACATGACGAGGCCGAAGGTGCCCAGCGTGGTCAGCACGTAGGCCACCAGATAGAACATCGAAGAGCTGTAGGCATTGCCCGCGCTCAACGTGTTGCCGCTGACGACACCGGCGCTCAAGCCCAGCACGATGAAGCCCATCTGCGAGATGGTGCTGTAGGCCAGCATGCGCTTCAAGTTGGTCTGCGCAATGGCCGCCAGGTTGCCGATGGCCAGCGACGCCACCGCCAGCACGATGAACATCTGCTGCCAGTCGATGGCCAGGCCCAGCATGCCTTCGACCAGCAGCCGGATGGTGATGGCGAAGGCGGCGAACTTGGGCGCGCCGCCGATCAGCAGCGTGACGGCCGTGGGCGCGCCCTGGTAGACGTCGGGCACCCACATGTGAAAGGGCGCAGCACCCAGCTTGAAGGCCAGACCAGCGACGACGAACACGACGCCGAAGACCAACACTTCCTTGTTGATGCTGCCGGTGGCGATGCGGTCGAACACACGCGGAATCTCCAGCGAGCCGGTGGCACCGTACATCATGCTCAGCCCGTAGAGCAGGAAGCCGCTGGCCATCGCGCCGAGCACGAAATACTTCATCGCGGCTTCGGTGCTGATGGCGTGGTCGCGGCGCAGCGCGGTCAGCGCGTACAGGCTCAGGCTCATCAGCTCCAGGCCGAGGTAGACGACGAGAAAGTTGTTGGCCGAGCACATCACGCTGATGCCCAGCAGCACGAAGAGCGTGAGTGTGTAGAACTCGCCCTTCTGCATGTCGCGCGCGGCCAGCGTGGGGCGCGCGTATGCCAGCGTGGCCATCACGCTCAGCGCTGCGAAGAAAGCCAGCAGACGGCCCATCGGGTCGACCACCACCATGCCCTGCATGCCGTACGCCGTGGTGCCGGCCATGTAGCCCTGCAACTGCAGCAGCGCGAAGACGGCGATGGCCGCCTGCGTCAGCCAGAAGGTCGGACGGCGTTCGGGGTGGTCGTTGAAGACGTCCACCAGCAGCACTGCGCAGGCTGCCAGCAGCAGCCATATCTCGGGGAGGACGACCTGCCAGTTCAAAGGGCTCATGTTGTTTGTCTTCTTTCGGCCGTCAGTTCAGCTTGGGCCGTGCCACGTGCTGCAGCAGCTCGCTCACCGAGACGTTCATGACGTCGGTGAAGGGCTTGGGGTAGAGGCCCATCCACAGCACCGCCGCGGCCAGCACGGCCAGCATCAGAAATTCACGGCCGTTGATGTCCTGCAGGGCCCGCACGTTGTCGTTGGCGACATCACCGAAGTACACGCGCTTGACCATCCACAGCGTGTAGGCGGCACCGAAGATCAGGGTCGTGGCGGCCAGCAGCGCGATGAAGAAGTTGTATTCCACCGCGCCCAGGATGACCATCCATTCGCCCACGAAACCGGCCGTGCCCGGCAGGCCGCAGTTGGCCATCGCAAACAGCACCGCAAAAGCCGCGAACCTGGGCATGGTGTTGGCCACGCCACCGTAGCTGGCGATGTCTCGGCTGTGCATGCGGTCGTAGAGCACACCGATGCACAGGAACATCGCGCCTGACACGAAGCCGTGGCTGATCATCTGCGCGATGCCGCCCACCACGCCGAGCTGGTTGAACATGAAGAAGCCCAGCGTGACGAAGCCCATGTGCGCGATGGAGCTGTAGGCCACCAGCTTCTTCATGTCCTGCTGCACCAGAGCCACGAGACCGATGTAGAGCACGGCCACGAGACTGAGCGTGATGATCAGCCAGTCGAATTCACGCGCAGCGTCGGGCGCAATCGGCATTGAAAAGCGCAGGAAGCCGTAGGCGCCCAGCTTCAGCATGATGGCCGCCAGCACCACCGAGCCGCCGGTGGGCGCTTCGACGTGCGCATCGGGCAGCCATGTGTGCACCGGCCACATCGGCACCTTCACGCTGAAGGCGGCGAAGAAGGCGAAAAAGAGCAGCGTCTGCGCGCCGAGCGGCAGCGGCAGCCTGTGCCACGTCAAGATGTCGAAACTGCCGCCGCTCTTGAAATACAGATAGACCAGCGCCACGAGCATCAGCAGGCTGCCGGCGAACGTGTACAGGAAGAACTTGAAGGCCGCGTAGACCCGCTTCGGCCCGCCCCAGACACCGATGATGATGTACATCGGAATCAACGTGGCCTCGAAGAACACGTAGAACAGCATGCCGTCGAGCGCGCAGAACACGCCGATCATCAGGCCGCTCAAGATGAGGAAGGCACCCAGGTACTGCGCTACGCGCTCCTGAATCACTTCCCAGGCAGCGATGACGACGATGACCGTGATGAAGGCCGTGAGCGGCACGAACCACACCGACAGGCCGTCCACACCGAGGTGGTAATTGACGTTGAAGCGCTCGATCCACGAGAACTTCTCGACGTACTGCATTGCCGCCGTGGTGGTGTCGAAGCGCGTGATCAGCGGCAGCGTCACCAGGAAGGACGCGATGGCACCGACCAGCGCCACGGCACGCACGACGCCGGCATGCTGGTCGCGGCCCACGGCGAGCAGCAGCGCGCCGAAGAACACCGGCAACCAGATGGCAAGGCTCAGCAGACCCATTTCTTGTTCTTTCTGTCTTGTTCGCTCGGGCTCGGGCCCAGGCTCAGCGCATCAGGCTGCTGAAATAAGGCCACAGCTGCCAGGTGAGCAGGCCGAAGATGCCCAGCAGCATCACCAGCGCGTACTGGTACAGGTGGCCGGTCTGCAATTGCCGCACCACGCCTGAAATGCGTACCACCAGCCCGGCCAGGCCGTTGATCGCACCGTCGATGACGGTCTGATCGCCGAACTTCCACAAGCCGGTGCCAATGAGGCGCGAGCCCCGGGCCAGCACGTGTTCGTTGAAGGCGTCGAGGTAGTACTTGTTCTCGAGCACGCGCACCAGCGGGCTGAGCGCCTTGCCGATGGCTGCGGGAATGGCCGGCTGCTTCAAATAGAACCACCACGCCATGACGACACCGGCCAGGGCCAGCCAGAACGGCAGCGTCTGCAGACCGTGAAGCGCCATCGCCGCGGCGCCCTGGAATTCTTGCGCCAGCGCGGCCATGGCCGGGTGCTTCGCGGCATCCACCACGATGGCGTCCTTGAAGAACTCACCGAAGAGCATCGGCTGAATGGCCATGAAGCCGATCAACACCGAAGGAATGGCCAGCAGCACGAGTGGCGCCGTCACCACCCACGGTGATTCGTGCGGGGTGACATCGTGATGAGCGTCATGGTCGCCGTGGGCATGGTCGTCTTCCGGAGGGAACGGCTTGTGGCGGAACCGCTCTTCGCCGTGGAAGACCAGGAAGTACATGCGGAAGGAATAGAAGGCCGTGACGAACACGCCGGCGTAGATGGCCACCATCGCGAACGTTGCGCCCGGCAGCGTGCTGTGGTGCGACGCGATCAGGATGCTGTCCTTGCTGTAGAAGCCGGCAAAGAGCGGTGTGCCGATGAGCGCGAGCGAACCCAGCAGCGCAGTGATCCAGGTCACCGGCATGTACTTGCGCAGGCCGCCCATGTTGCGGATGTCCTGATCGTGGTGCATGCCCATGATCACGCTGCCGGCAGCGAGGAACAGCAGCGCCTTGAAGAAGGCATGCGTCATCAGGTGGAACACCGCCACGCCGTAGACCGACAGGCCCAGCGCCACCGTCATGTAACCCAGCTGCGACAGCGTGGAATAGGCCACGACGCGCTTGATGTCGTTCTGGATGATGCCCAGGAAGCCCATGAACAGCGCCGTGATGGCGCCGATGACGAGCACGAAGTTGAGCGCCGTGTCGCTCAGCTCGAACAGCGGCGACATGCGCGC
>JBBSCV010000181.1:0-8430 GCA_038249925.1 Burkholderiales bacterium | reverse complement strand
GTCGGCCTGGCGCGTGTACATCATGTGGCCGGCGTCGTAGTAGCGGTGCACCACGCGCGCCAGCACGCTGGCCGGGGCGTTCAGCTGCGCCAGGCTCCAGTCGCTGGCGCTGTAGGGCGTGCCCAGGTCGTAGCGGCCGCTGGCGGCCAGCACCTTCAGGTGCGGGTTGCGGCGCATCGCGCGGGCCAGGTCGGCGCTGGTGCTGCAGATGTTGAGCGAGGTGCGGCCACCCTCGCCGCGGTTCCAGTTCCAGCCCGCGTTGACCTCGTAGCTCAGCAGGTTGTAGCGCTGCTCGATGTCGATACCCAGCGTGCCGCGGAAGTAGGCCAGCGCCGCCATGGTGTAAGGCCCGACGATGGCTTCGATGCCGGGGTCGAACTCCATCTCGCTGGCACGGCTGGCCGCCGCCGGGCCGGTGCCGCGTGCGTCCAGCCGGCCCACCACCTGGCCGCGGGCGCGCAGAGCCTCGGTGAAGTAGCAGCCGTCGCTGATGCGCAGGTTCTGCTCTTCCACCAGCGTGCGCGGCAAGCCGGTCAGCTCGGCAATGCGGCGCGCCACGGCACTGCGCCGTTTGTCGGACAGGCGCGCGCCGGCCTGCAGCGCCGCCACGTAGTCATCCTGCACGAAGGCTTCGGCAGCAGCACGCGCGGCCTCGGGGCTGGCGGCCTGCGGGCCCGACAACAAGCCGTGGTACTGCGAGACGTTCGCGAAGGCCGGCAGAAACAGGCCATAAGGCAGGTCGTTGGCAGGCGCGAAAACGAGGCTCTGCAGGTCCATCGCGCAAGAAACGAGGATGACGCCGCTGAGCACCGCGCCCAGGCTCTGCATCTTGTCGGCCAGGCCGGCGCCGCGCGTGGTGCCGTAGCTTTCGCCGGCGATGTAGAGCGGCGAGCCCCAGCGCTGGTGGCGCGTCAGCCAGGCACGCATCACCTCGGCCAGGGCCTCGATGTCGCCGTCCACCGACAGGTGCTTCTTGCGCGCGTCTTCGCTGGCGCTGAGCGACCAGCCGGTGTGCGGCGGGTCGATGAAGACGAGGTCGAAATGTTCGAACCAGCTGTGCGGGTTGTCTTCCACCGCATAGGGCGGCAGCGGCATGCTGCCGTCGTCGGGCACCACCACACGCTTGGGGCCCAGCGCCCCGAACTGCAGCCAGATCGAGGCTGAGCCCGGACCGCCGTTGAACGCGAAGCACACCGGCCGTGTCTTCGCGTCGGCGCCCTGCAGCAGGTAGGCGGTGGTCATCACCGCGGCCTCGGGTTCGCCGGCGGCGCCGGTCAGGCCACCGGGCATCACCGGCATGAAGGCGGCGTTGACGCGGTAGTCGAGCTCACGCCCGCCCAGCGTGATGAGCGCGCTGCTTTCGGCCGCGGGGCGGGCCAGCAGCTTGTCGACCTGTTCTTTCAGCCGCTTGGCAGCGTCCGCGTCAGCGGTGGCAGAGGCGGCGGCGGGGGAGGCATCGGCCATGGTGGGAGAAGCTTTCTCAGAAGAAGGGGTGGAGTCGGGGCAAACGGGATCAAACGGGATCAAACGAGGTCAGTTCGGCGTGACACCGGCCAGCAGCGCGGCGTAGCGCGGGATGTCCACATTGCCGCCGCTGACGATGACGCCTACGCGCTGGCCGCGTGCCGGCACCACACCGTGCAGCAGCGCCGCGGCGCCCAGCACGCCGGTGGGCTCGACGACCATCTTCAGCCGTTCGGCGAAGAAACGCATGCTCTGCACCAGTTGGGCGTCGCTGACCGTGACGATGCGGCTGACCAGGCGCTGGATGACGGGGAAGGTGAGCTCGCCGCTGTGCTGCGTCTGCGCGCCATCGGCGATGGTCTTCGGTGTGGCGATGTGCACGATGCGGCCGAGCGCAAGGCTCTGCTGGGTGTCGTTGCCCGCCTCGGGCTCGACGCCGATCACTTCGATACCGGGGTTCAGAGGGTGGGCCGCCACCGCGCAGCCGCTGATGAGGCCACCGCCGCCCACACACACCAGCAGCAGGTCGAGCGGGCCGCCGGCGGCGGTGTCCTGCAGCAGTTCCAGCGCCGCCGTGCCCTGCCCGGCCATCACGTGCGGGTGGTCGTAGGGCGGTATCAGCGTCATGCCGCGCTCGGCCGCCAGCCGCCGCCCGATGGCTTCGCGGTCTTCGGTGTAGCGGTCGTAGAGCACGACCTCGCTGCCCGCTTGGGCCTGCTGGTAACCGCGCGTGGCAGCGAGCTTGGCCGCAGGCGAGTCGTGCGGCATCACGATGACCGAAGGCATGCCCAGGAGCCGCGCCGACAGCGCGATGGCCTGGGCGTGGTTGCCCGAACTGAAGGCGATGACGCCCGTCTCGCGTTGGGCCGGCGTGAACTGCGCCAGCGCGTTGTAGGCGCCGCGAAACTTGAACGCACCCATGCGCTGGAAGTTCTCGCACTTGAAGAAGAGCTTCGCACCGGTGATTTCATCGGCGGTGCGAGAGGTCAACACTGGGGTGCGGTGGGCCACGCCCTGGAGGCGTTGGGCCGCGGCATCGACGTCGGCGGGGGTGATCGCCAGTGGGCTGGCCAGCGGTGCAGCGGTCGTCACGTCAACTTTCTGCGGGGCCCTGAAAGCCGCCACGGCGATAGGTCAGCACCAGCGTGTCGCGCCAGGCCGGCTCGGTGGCATCCACGGGCTGGATGGGCGTGGTTTCGTGAATCACGCGTTCGTCGTCCAGCAGCAAGGCGCTGAAGGGCTCACGCAGCGTAAAGCGCACGCCCTGCGGGCCGCGGGCGTCGAACACCCGCGTTTCGCCGCCCTTCACGTTGTGGCGGTCGACGATGAGCACGGCCACCAGGTCGACACCGTCGCGGTGCGCGCCCTCGGGCGTGGGGCGGCCGATGCCGCCAGCCCCCTCGGTGTCGATGCGGAACGGATGCGCTTCGACAAACCACTCGTCCGGCCCGCGCAGGCGGTCGGCCACGCGCGCCAGGCCCTGCAACAGCAGTGACCAGGCGGGGTCGGCCACCAGCGCCTGGGGCAGCGGTTCGAACCAGCGCTCAAAGCCCCCATGCAACGCGTTGTATTCCACAGGCTGCCAGTGTGGCCTGTGCGCCACGGCGTGGACGCCGCTGGCACTGACGCGAAAACAGCCGTGGCGGCGCTTGCGGTAGTGCCCGCCATCCCGCAGGTGGGGGTCGGGCGGCAGCGCGGGCCAATGTGGCAACCACGACAAAAGCGCCGGCAGTGACACCTCGCACAGGGTGCCCAGGGTAGAAGCGTCGACGACGGCCCAGCCGGCGCTGAGCAGTTGCACCGGCAGGTCGGCCAGCGCGGTAAGCGGGGGCGTTGGAAGCATGGGTCGGGGTGGTGAGTAGGCGGTCGAAGCGGCGCCGGGGTCGCCCGGATTGGAGGCGGCACCCCATTTGCCTGTCAGTTTCTGTTGGGATTCAGACGTTAAGGTGCGAAGAAATCATGCAAGCCCCTCTAGCCCCCCCAACGACAGCCGCCTCGGCGTGTCTGGTCGAAATCATCGAGCTGAAATGGCTGCTGCGCGGTCATGGCATCCACGTGCACGTGGAACGCCTGCAGAGCGACCCTGAGTATGCCCGCGAGACCCTCGACGCTGCGGTGGCGATGCCCAACGCCGCGCTCAGCATGGCGGCCGTGCGCCTGCGGCGCTGCCTTTTGGGCGGCCCTTGACGCCTGGGCCGCGCGCGCGCCAGACCGGTTACGCTGCGCACCCATGACCACACAGAGCAAGCCCAACCCGCTGCTGGAAATCGGCATCACCGTGTTGCTGCCGGCGTTCATCCTGATGAAGCTGAGCAGCCCCGAACGTCTGGGCACGCTGGGCGCGCTGCTGGTGGCGCTGGCCTTTCCGATCTCCTGGGGCGTCTGGGACGGCATCCGGCGCCGCAAGCTGAACTGGTTCAGCGTGCTCGGCGTGGTGAGCACGCTGCTCACGGGCGGCATCGGTTTGCTCAAGCTCGACGCGCAGTGGCTCGCCGTGAAGGAAGCGGCGGTGCCCGGGCTCATCGGCCTGGCGGTGCTCGGCTCGAACTTCACGAAGTCGCCGCTGATTCGCGTGCTGGTCTTCAACGCCCAGCTCTTCGACCTGGAGAAGGTCAACCATGCCCTGACCGCGAAGCGCAACACCGTGCCTTTCGAGCTGCGGCTGCGCACCGGCACCTTTCTGCTGGCCGGCACCTTCTTCTTCTCGGCGACAGCCAACTATCTGCTGGCGCGCTATCTCGTCCACGCGCAGGCGGGCACCGAAGCGTTCAACGAACAACTGGGCCGGCTGACATTGCTGAGCTATCCCATCATCGCCATCCCGAGCATGTTGATGATGATGGGCCTGATGTTCTGGCTGGCGCGTGGCGCGAAGCAGCTGACGGGGCTGGACCTCGGCGACATGCTGCGCACCAGTTGAGCTACACGATGATGGGCTCGGGCTCCAGCCGGATGCCGAAGCGGCCGTAGACGCTTTCTTGAATGGCGCGGGCCAGCGTCACCACCTCGGCGCCGCTGGCGCCGCCGCGGTTCACCAGCACCAGGGCCTGCTTTTCGTAGACCCCCGCGCGGCCCACGCTCTTGCCCTTCCAGCCGCAGGCGTCGATCAGCCAGCCCGCAGCGAGTTTCACCGTGCCGTCCGGCATGGGGTAGTGCACGATCTCGGGGTCGCGGCCGATGATGTCCTTGCACTGTTCTTCGCTGACCACCGGGTTCTTGAAGAAGCTGCCGGCATTGCCGATGACGTCCGGGTCGGGCAACTTGTGGCGGCGGATGGCGCAGATCCAGTCGAAGATCGTCTGCGCATCGGGCGCGTGGTTGCCGGTCTCGGCCATCTTTCGCTCCAGATCCAGATAGCCGAGCACTGGCTTCCAGGGCTTGGGCAGGCGAAAACGCACCCGCGTGATCACGCTCTTGCCGGCCAGCCCGCCGAAGCCACTGTGCTTGAAGACGCTGTCGCGGTAGCCGAAGCGGCATTCCGCCGCGCTGATCGTGACGCTGCGGCCGGTGACCAGATCGACCGCATCGAGGCTGTCGAAGCGGTCTTTCAGCTCCACACCGTAGGCCCCGATGTTCTGCACCGGCGCAGCGCCCGTGCTGCCGGGAATCAGCGCCAGGTTTTCGAGACCAGGCAAGCCCTGCTGCAGCGTCCAGGCCACTGCCTCGTGCCAGTTTTCACCGGCGCCGATCTCGACGACCCAGGCCTCGGGGGTTTCACGCAACAGGCGCCGGCCCAGAATCTCGACCTTCAGCACCACCTGCTCCAGGTCGCGCGTGAGCACGACGTTGCTGCCCCCGCCCAGCACGAACTTCGGCGCCACGCCGTACTCGGGGTGGTCGACGACACGGCGTACATCGGCTTCGGACCTCACGCGCACCAGCGTGCGCGCGATGGCGGGCAAGCCGAAGGTATTGAAGGCGCGAAGGCTGGCGCGGGTCTGCACGTCGAGGGGTTGCAACTCCTGGGGCGCGGCGGGGGTCGTCATGCCACAATTTTCGTGCATATTCAGTGGCCTGCCAGCCTGCCTGCTGCTTGCCTGTCTGACACTAACGGCCCACCCTTCCCTGAACCTCTCATGCCCAGCTTCGACGCCGTCATAGAACCCGACCTGGTCGAACTGCGCAATGCCGTTGATCAGGCGCAGAAAGAGATCTCCACCCGTTTCGATTTCAAGGGCAGCAGCGCGCAGGTCGACCTCAGCTCTCCCACGCCCAAGACCCGTGAACTCACGCTCTGGGCCGACAGCGACTTCCAGCTGGAACAGGTCAAGGACGTGCTGATCACGAAGCTGAGCAAGCGCGGCGTCGACGTTCGCTTGCTCGACTTCACCGCCACACCGCAGAAGATGAGCCACGACAAGCTGAAGCTTGCCGTGCCGGTGAAGAGCGGTGTCGACGCCGAAACTGCCAAGAAGATGCAGACCACGCTGAAGGCCAGCAAGCTGAAGGTGCAGGGCGCCTTCCAGGGTGACGCGCTGCGTGTCACCGGCGCCAAGCGCGACGTGCTGCAGGAAGCCATCGCGCTGCTGCGCAAGGAAATGACCGAGTGGCCGCTGAACTTCAACAATTTCAGGGATTGACGCCCACCCCCGAAGCGGCTGCGCCGCTCCCCTTCCAGGGGGCGACGCCAGCGGCCCGGCAGAGCCGGTTCCGCGGCGTCCGCTCGATCGGGCTGGCCACCGTGGTGCTTTTCGGCTGCGCAAGTGCGCAAGCACAGATGGTGGTGCTGTCGGGCCGCATGGGCGAGCGGGCGCTGCTGGTGGTGGACGGGCAGCCCTACACCGTGAGCGTGGGCCAGACCGTGGCCGGCGTGAAGCTGCTGCGCTGGAACGGCGAAGTCGCCGAGGTGGAACGCAGCGGCCGCGCCTACCCCATGCGCGTGGGCGAAACGCCGGTGCTGCTGGGCGTGGCACCGCCACGCAGCGCCGGCCGCGAGGTGGTGCTGACGGCCGGCTCGGGCGGGCACTTCACCGCCGGCGGCACCATCAACGGCAAACAGGTGCGTTTCATGGTGGACACCGGCGCCACGCTCGTCAGCATGGGCAAAGACGACGCCGATCGACTGGGCGTGGACCTGAGCAACGCGCGCCGCGGCAGCACACAAACCGCCAACGGGCCGGTGCCGGTGTGGCTTGTCACGCTGAACACCGTGCGCATCGGCGAGGTGGAACTCAGCAACGTCGGCGCCGCCGTGCTGCCGCAGCCCATGCCGATGGTGCTGCTGGGCAACAGCTTTCTTTCGCGCATGAACATGAAGCGCGAGAACGACGTGATGCGGCTGGAACTGCGCTGAGCGCACGGGCTTGTCCCAACGGGGACAAGCCATTTTCGAACGGTCGTGCTAAAAACCGACGACAGCCGGTCGAGATGACGGCCGCGAACTGTTCCATGAACCCAGGAGCGCCACCCGGATGGATCTGAACTTCACCCCCGAAGAACTGACCTTCAGGCACGAAGTACGTGCCTGGGTGGCTGAAAGCTTGCCGGCCGACATCGCGCACAAGGTGCGCCATGCCTTGCGCCTGAGCCGCGACGACCATCAGCGCTGGGCCCGGATCCTGGGCAAGAAGGGGTGGTTGGGCTGGGGCTGGCCGAAGCAGTTCGGCGGCCCGGGCTGGAACGCCATCCAGAAGCACCTGTTCGAGGAAGAGCTGGCGCTGGCCTGCGCGCCGCGCGTCATCCCTTTCGGCCCTGTGATGGTGGCGCCGGTGATCATGGCTTTCGGCAACGCCGAGCAGCAGAAGCGCTTCCTGCCCGGCATCGCCAGCGGCGAGGTGTGGTGGAGCCAGGGTTACAGCGAGCCGGGTGCGGGCTCTGACCTGGCTTCGCTGAAGTGCAAGGCCGAACGTGTGCAGACCGGTTCGGGCGACAAATACATCGTCAACGGCCAGAAGACCTGGACCACGCTGGGACAGTACGGCGAGTGGATTTTCTGCCTCGTGCGCACCAGCAGCGAAGGCAAGCCGCAGACCGGCATCAGCTTCCTGCTCATCGACATGAAGAGCCCCGGCATCACCGTGCGCCCCATCGTGCTGATGGACGGCGAGCCCGAAGTCAACGAGGTCTGGTTCGACAACGTCGAGGTGCCGGCCGAGAACCTGATCGGCGAAGAGAACAAGGGCTGGACGTATGCCAAGCACCTGCTGAGCCACGAACGCACCAACATCGCCGACGTGAACCGCGCCAAGCGCGAACTGGAACGTGTGAAGCGGGTGGCCAAGGCCGAGGGCGTGTACGACGATGCCCGCTTCCGCGACCAGATTGCGCTGCTGGAAGTGGACGTGGTGGCGCTTGAGATGATGGTGCTGCGGGTTCTTTCTGCAGAGAAAAACGGCAAGCAGAGCCTGGATGTGGCGGGCCTCTTGAAGATACGCGGCAGCGAGATTCAGCAGCGCTACAGCGAACTGATGATGCTGGCCGCAGGGCCGCTTTCGCGCGCCTACATCTTCGACGCCATGGAAGCCGGCTGGCAGGGCGACCAGGTGGCGGTGCCGGGCGAAATCCTGCCGCTGGCCAGCACTTTCTTCAACATGCGCAAGACCACCATCTACGGTGGCTCGAACGAAGTGCAACGCAACATCGTGGCGCAAACCGTGCTGGGCGCTTGAGGAGACACGCACATGGACTTCGACTTCACCGACGACCAGGACAGCCTGCGCGACGCCGTGCGCCGCTGGGTGGACAAGGGCTTTGCATTTGATCGTCGCCACGCGCTGGCCAAGGCCGGAGGCGCCAGCCGCGCGGTGTACGGCGAACTGGCCGAACTGGGGCTCGCTGGGCTGGTCATCCCCGAGGCCCATGGCGGCCTGGCCCAAGGGCCGGTGGATGCCATGGTGGTGTGCGAAGAGCTGGGCCGCGGCCTGGTGAACGCGCCGTACGCCGAAGCCGCGCTGATGGCCCCGGCCCTGTTTTCTGCTGCGCCTGAAGCGCTGCAAGCCGCATGGCTGCCGCGCATGGCGACTGGTG
>JBBSCV010000180.1:0-8445 GCA_038249925.1 Burkholderiales bacterium | reverse complement strand
TGGTCCCACCGGCAGGAATCGAACCTGCATCTGGCGCTTAGGAGGCGCCCGTTCTATCCATTGAACTACGGCGGGCTGTTCGGGGTTCCGAATTCAGGGCGGGGTCAGGGTCAATTTTCTCATGCCGGCGTCGGAGGGCGTTTCCTGCATGCGCCAGGTCCAGATGAGGTCCAGCGCGCTGTCTTCGCCGCTTTGCGCGCGCAGTGTGAAGCGCTGCGCGATGCGGTAGATGAGCTGCCACGAGCCGGTGGTGGCGTTGACGCCGCGCTCGTAGCCCAGGTACCAGCGCCGGCTGAGCTGCTTGCCCACGGTGATGACGGTTTCGCGAACATCGCCGTCCCTCTGGCGCAGCGACACCTCGTCGATGCCCAGGCTGCGCATCAAGGCATCGGTCGGCGCTTCGCCCTCGCCCGAAAGCAGCGCCACCGCAGCGCGCTGCAGCAGCGCGGTGTCGTTGCGGCCCAGGCCGTCGGGTGCGCGGCCCAGCACCAGCCACGAGAGTTTTTCCGAGTCGCTCATGTCGGGTTCGGCATACAGGCGCACACGCGGTGTCAGCACGTTGCCGGAGATGGCCACGCCGACGCGTTGGTCGATGTTGGGGCGCAGCGCCAGCACGTCCAGCCGCGGGTTGCCGTATGAACCGCTGAAGGCCACGATGCCGCGTTCGATTTCCAGTTTCTGGCCATAGGCGGCATAGGTGCCCCCCTCGGTAATGATGGTGCCGTTGACGGCCAGACGGCCACCGGGCGTGGTCAGGCGCAGCTGGCCGCGCAGCCCGGTGTCCAGGCCCCGGCCGCGCACGCGAAGCTTGTCGCCGAGGTCGATGTCCACGCCGAGCACGAAGCTGCGCCGGGCCTCCGGCGCGTCTGCCACCGCCCGGCGTTCTTCCGGGGCGTCGGCGCGGCGCACGGTCACGTCGTCGTCCAGCGACGGCGCGTCTGCGCTGCTGACGTCGAAGAGGCCCTCGTCGATGCGGAACTTGCCGTCCAGCTGCATGCGTTCGTTCTGCATCGTCGCCACGGCCTCGCCGCTGGCAATGAGCTGGCGGTCGATGCGCCCCAGCACGCGCAGGCGGTCCGCCTTCATCTGCAGGCGCCCCTGCACCACCTGCAGCTTGGCGCCCAACGTGACACCGCCCGTGATGGTGGCCGAGCCGTCGCCGGCGCGCAGTGTGAAGCGTTCGATCTGCGCGGTGTCGCCGGCCAGCTTCACCAGCACCTGGCCGTCGCTGATGTTCACGCCCTGCAGCAGGTTGCGCACCGCCAGGCCCTGGCCCACCAACTGGCCGTCGAGCTGGGGCTTGCCGAAGCTGCCGCTGACCTTGGCCGTGGTTTCCAGCGCCCCGGCCAGGCGCCAGCCCGGCGGCACCCACGCGCCCCAGATGCCGAGATCGGCCACCCTTGCACGCACTTCACCGTTGATGGGCGCTTCTTCCCTGGGCCAGCGGCGCTCTGGCGTGCTCTGCACAACGACGCTGCCAGACAGCTCACCGACGCTGCGGCCGCGCAGAGTGGGTGCGAAGTTCCAGATGCCGTCGTGGGCCGAGATGGCGAGGCGGAATTCGGTCAGCCCCATCAGTTGCGTGCCTTCGCTGCTGCTCAAGTGCAGGTCGCCGTCGCTGCGTTCGATGACCACGTCGGCGTCCATCTTCTCGGCGGCGCGGATGTCGATGCGCGCCGTCAGCCGCAAATCGCCCTCCCAGCCCATGCCCGGCTGCAGCCGGGCCAGCAGCGGCGCCAGCGCGAAGGGCTCGATCCGGGCGCGCATCTGCAGCTGGGCCTGCGCCGTGCGCAGGTCGACACGCACCTCGTCCCACCGCAAGGCCAGCGCGTCGCCCAGGCGCAGGCTGCCGGGGCTGGCCTGCAGCGCCTGCAGCCGGCCCTGGGCGTTGAAGTCGAGCTCGGCGCGCAGGTCCAGGGCCTCGGCCCAGACGGCGCTGTCGGGGGCGCTCTTGCTCGCATTCGTGCCGGCGATCGCGCTCGGGCTTGTTCCTGGACCGGTGCCTGGACCGGTGCCTGTTCCCGTGCCTGTTCCCGTGCCTGGGCTCGTGCCGATGCCTGAGCCGATGACGGTGCCGTCCCAGGCGCCCACGGCCAGGCGTTCGATGCGTGCCTTCCACTTGCCGCCACCGGCGTCGGCCGGCAGCCATTGCCCGGCAGCACGCAGCACGGCGCGGGTGCCGGCCTGCAGCTTCAGCCCCAGCACCTGTTCCGCCGCGCGCGGCGGCGCCAGCGGCAGCACGGCAGACATCTCGATGCGGTGTTCGGCCAGCGTGCCGCTGACATCGGCACGCAGCTGTTGCACGCGCCGGTTGCCCTGGCGCACATCGCTGGCCTCGGCCTGCAGCGAAAGGGTCTGGGCACCGGTCGTGCCGAGCTGCCACTGTGCGTTGGCCTTGGCCAGGCTGAGGGTGCCCAGCTGCAGCTGTGACAGCGTGGCCTGGCCTTCGCTGCGCACTTCGGGCCAGCGGCCCTCGGCCGTCAGCGTGGCTTGTGCGCTGCCGCCGCGCGGTTCCCACGCGGCCAGCGCGGGGTGCAGGCGGCTCAAGCCGGCCAGGCCCGCCAGCCGCGGGGCGTCCAGTGTCAGCTGCCAGCGGTCGCTGCGGCCGACGCCCGCGGGGTTGCCTCGGCCTTCCAGGCGCAGGGTGTTGCCGCCGAGTTGCAGGTCGATGCTCAGCGTGGCAGGCATGGCCGGCATGGCCGGCGTTCGGCTGGTGCCCTGCGCGTAACCCAGTTTCACGTCGGCCGCGAGTGCCACGCCCGCAATCTGAGAATCGTTCAGCCGCAGCGTGCCGTTGCCGGCCACGCGTTGCGCCAGCAGCACGGGCTTCATCGTTTCCGCAGCGCGGGGCAGCAGCAGGTCGAACTGCCATGCGCCAGAAAGCCGGTGCGGGCCCTGGCGCCAGGCGCTGCCAGCCTCACCCGGCCACCAGGGCACGGGGTCGAAGTCGTGGACGCTGCCGGCGGTGCCGAGCTGCCACTCGCCACTTGCCACACGCTGCAGCTTGGCGGTGAGCGAAGCGCTCGCCGCGCCTGTCTGCGCGGTGGCGCGGCTCAGTTCAAGGCGCTGGCCGTCGGCACTGCCTTCCAGCTGCAGCTGCACGGCCTGCGGTGCGCCCGCCAGCCGCCCCTGCAGGTCTGTCTTCCAGCTCACGGCCATGGGCGGTCTGGGCGTAGCGGCCTGCGTGTCGGGCGAAGGCAACCCGCGCAAGGTCAGCGCCAGCGGACCCGTCAGCGTCATCGCGGCGGTTCGGCCGTCCAGCTTCTGCGGCGCCACGTTCTCCAGTTGCGATTCCAGTGTCAGCGTGTGGCCCTGCCAGACGGCACTGCCGCTGTAGCGACCGGCGTTGCCGCCCGTGTCGGCCAGTTGCATCTCGAAGCGCGGCAGGTCGATGCGGTCGCGCTGCTGCAGGCTGCCACTCACGTCGAGCGTCAGGCTGCGCAGCGGCAGCCGGCCTTCGTTCCAGCGTCCGGGCACGGTGTTTTCCAGCGCCACCCGGGCCTGCAAAGGGTTGGCGCCGGCGCCGCCCTGCAGCGTGGCCTGGCCGTTGATCTGCGTGGTGGGGGCCTGCGGCAGCAGCGAGGCCAGGTTCAGCGCCTGCGTCTGCAGGTCCAGGCCGGCCAGCGGCCAGGGTTGCAGCGGCTGCAACGCGGCCTTGAAGTTGACGGCTGGCGCTTCGCCGCGCAGGGGCGCGGCCGGCGCGCGGCCGCGCAGCGTGGCCGTGAGCACCAGGTCGGCCAGGTTGCCGTTGGCTTGCGCCACCGCAGCCCAGGCCGGGGCATCGCCGCCGAGCACCGGGCGCGCCGTGGCTTTGGCGGCCAGGGCGTAGGGCGCGGCGTTGGCCAGTTCGGCGCTGCCGGTCAGGCTGACACCCGCAGCCTGCAACGCGAAGGCTTCGATGCGGTGCAGCGCGCCCGGTCGCGGGTCGAGCTGCAAGCCCGTGATCTGCAGGCCTTCCACCGGCGCTTTGCCGTCGAGCATGAAACGCTGCACCTCCAGCCGGCCCAGCTGCAGCTGCACCGGCGGGGTCAGCGTGGCCGGCATCGGTGTGGGGCCGGTGGCCGGCGCGGCCACCGTGTGCAGCGTGACCTGTCGCGCGGCCAGCGTGTCGACCGACAACGCGACCCAGGCCTGCGCATGCGGCCGCCACTGCCAGCGCAGGCCGCGGCCCTGCAGGCCTTCGATGAGCACCCATTGCCGCCCGCCGTCCCACTGCACCCGCAGGCGATCGGCCTGCCATTCGGGCCCCAGCAGCGCGCCGCGAAAACCTTCCAGCTGCACCGTGGCAGGCAGCCGCTGCACCAGCCAGCCGGCACCGCCCTCGGTGGTCAACAGCCAGCGCAGGCCGCCGACCAGCGTGCCGGCCAGCACCAGCACCAGGGCCCCCACCCACAACAGTGGCAGCAGCAGCGCAAGGCCGCTGCGCACCGGCGTGGCCGGGGCATGCACCGGGGCTGGCGTGGCGTTGGGGGGCGGGCTGGCTTCGTTCATGACCGTCTAGAACGCGATGCCGACGCTGAAGTGGAAGCGTCCCTGGCGTGTCTCGCGGCCCCAGGCCCAATCCAGACGCAGCGGGCCCACGGGGCTGCGCCAGCGCACGCCGACGCCCAGGCCGACTGCCGGCTTCAGCGCGCTGAAGCTGTCGGCCGCGTTGCCGGCGTCGATGAAGGCCGCGCCCCACAGCGAAGGCATGGTGGCCAGGATGGGCCGCGCCAACTCGAAGCTGGCGGTGTACATCGCGTTGCCGCTGCCCACCACGCCATTGACCAGCGGCCCGAGGCTGGCATAGCCGTAGCCACGCACCGATTCGTCGCCACCAGCACGGAACTTCAGCGAATCCGGCACCACCACGTCGTTGCCCAGGAAGACCTGGCCGGCCTCGAGCCGCCCCTGCGCATACCAGGTGCTGCCGAGCGGCAGGTAGCCGGTCAGGCGGGCATAGGCGCGCGTGAAGTTCCCGGCGCTGGCATTGGTGCCGCGCGAGCGCCCCGCACCCACCTGACCGGCGAAGGTGAAGCCCTGGGTGGGCAGCACCACGCTGTCCAGGTCACGCCAGACGCCGTGGTAGTTCAGCGAAAGCGCCAGCGCATTGGTGCGATCGCCCACCGCCGTGGTGCGGCGCGAACGTTCGGCCTCGACGAAATACAGCCGTTCGATGCGCTGCGTGTCTTGCGTGCGGCCCACGCGAAGGCGCTGCGAGAGCACGCTGTCGGCGGCGAATTCTTCGTTCGAGACCGTGCCGCCGATGAGGTTGCGGTACAGGCGCTCGCCCGGGTGGCTGCTGATCTCGCCTTCATAGAACTGGCGCTTCTTGCCCCATTCCAGCTTGTTGCGCGACGACGCGGCCTGGCCGAAGACACGGCGCCACGTGTGTTCCACCGACGCCCGTGGCCCCGTGTTGGCGCTGATGCCGAGGCCCACCGTGTAGACCTGCAGCGGTGCTTCACGCAGGCGCACCTGCAGGCGCGCGTTGTCTGCGCGCTCGGGGTCGGGGTCGAGCGTGACGCTGACGTTCTCGAACAGGCTCGACTTCTGCAGCCGGTCTTGATAGTCCAGCACCAGACTTTCGGTGACGGGCGAGCCGCGTGAAGCGCCGGCCAGGTTGACCACGGTTTCAGCGTCCTGCACCACCAGGCCTTCGATTTCCAGCTGGCCATAGCGAAACAGCGGCCCGCTGTCGGCCACCAGGAACAGGCGCACCGTGTTGGTCAGCGGGTCGACCTCGGCGCCGGTGCCGACCCAGGAGGCGGTGGCATAGCCGGCGGCACGCAGCCGTGCCAGCGCCCCGGCCTTGGCATCGTTCCAGGCGGGGTTACGGAATTCGCGGCCGCTGTTCAGCGGCCAGCTGCTGCGCCAGGCGTCCAGCGTGGCGCGGGCGTGTTCTTCGGCGGCGGCATGGCCGCGTTCCAGTGCGCCTTCCACCTCGAGCGTGACGCGGCCGACGCGCGCGCGCGCGCCGGGCTCCACCTCCAGCCGCACACGGTCGGGCTGGCCGTCGGCGCGGCCGGCCGTGCGCTGGATATTCACCTTCGGCGCGAAGTAGCCTTCGGTCTGCAGCAGCTCACGCACCTGCCCGGGGGTGGCATCGATCAGCCGCGCCCATTCGCTGTCTTCCACGTCTTCGGGGCTGATGCGGCCCAGGCGCACCAGGTCGAGGTGGCGTTGCAGCAGTGCCTTCAACGGCGCGGGCGCCACGATGTCGATCACCACACCCAGCGTGCGTGCCTGCACTTCGGTAGCTGGCGGCGTCACCAGCAGAAAGGCCTCGGGCGTGGCCTCTGGCGTGGCTGCGGGCTGAGTGTCCGCAGGCGCCGTGGGTGCCGTCGCTTCCTGCAACGCAGCGCACCCCGCTGTGGAAATGGCCAAGGTCGTCAGCAGTGCAAGCCAGGCACCGCGCAGCGCCGCAAACGCCGCCCCGCGCAGCGCCGCAAACGCCGCCCCGCGCAGCGCCAGCGCCGCAAGCCCGGGCTTCATCGCCCGAGTTGCCGCATCGCAGCTTCAAGCCCGGCCAGCGACAGCGGGTGCATGCGGTGGTTCATGAGCTGCTGGACGATGCTGATGCTTTGGCGGTACTGCCACACGCCCTGGGGTTCAGGGTTGATCCACGCGAATTTCGGGAACGCATTCGTCAGCCGCTGCAACCACACCGCGCCCGGCTCTTCGTTGTTGTATTCGACGCTGCCACCGGGCTGCAGAATTTCGTAAGGGCTCATGGTGGCGTCGCCCACGAAGATCAGCTTGTAGTCCTTGTTGTATTTGCGGATGAGGTCGAAGGTGGCGTGCTTCTCGCTGAAGCGGCGCTTGTTGTTCTTCCACATGAAGTCGTAAACACAATTGTGGAAATAGTAGAACTCGAGGTGCTTGAACTCGGTTTTCGCCGCTGAGAAGAGTTCCTCCACGCGGTGGATGTGTTCGTCCATCGTGCCGCCGACGTCCATCAGCAGCAGCACTTTGACCTTGTTGTGACGCTCGGGCACCATCTTGATGTCCAGCATGCCGGCGTTGGCTGCGGTGCTGTGGATCGTGTCGTCCAGGTCCAGTTCGTCGGCCGCGCCTTCACGCGCGAAGCGGCGCAGCCGGCGCAGCGCCACCTTGATGTTGCGCGTGCCCAGCTCCTTGGTGTCGTCGTAATCTTTGTAGGCGCGCTGGTCCCACACCTTCACGGCGCTCTTGTTGCGCCCCTTGTCCTGGCCGATGCGTATGCCCTGGGGGTTGTAGCCGTAGGCCCCGAACGGGCTCGTGCCACCGGTGCCGATCATCCTGTTGCCGCCTTCGTGGCGTTCTTTCTGCTCTTCGAAACGCTTCTTCAGCGTTTCCATCAGCTCGTCCCAGCCCATCTTCTCGATGGCAGCTTTCTCTTCGGCGCTGAGCTCGAGCTCCAGCGTCTTGCGCAGCCAGTCCAGCGGCACGTCTTGCGTGAAGTCGGTGAGCAGCTCCACGCCCTTGAAGTAGGCCGCGAAGGCACGGTCGAACTTGTCGAAGTGCGATTCGTCCTTCACCAGGCTGGTGCGGGCCAGGTAGTAGAACTTGTCGACCGTGGGCCCGCCGTCGTCGGAGATGACGCCGGCCTGCAGCGCTTCCAGCAGCGTCAGGTATTCCTTGACGCTGACCTTCAGCTTGGCGGCACGCAGCGTGTAGAAGAAGTCGATCAGCATGCTGGCCCTGGCGGGGTCTGAGGGCGGGTCTTCATTGTCGCCTTCACCTCCGCACTCTGTCCTTCAGGCCCCAGGAGCCCGCTTTCTGGCGCGGCTGGGCATGGCTTTGGCGTGTTTCGGGTCATGTTTCTTCAGCCACTCGAAGAACTCGGCAAACCACAGGCGGCTGTTGCGCGGCTTCAGGATCCAGTGGTTCTCGTCGGGGTACCAGAGCAGGCGGGCATCGACGCCGCGGGCCTTCAGCGTGTTGTAGTACGCCAGGCCCTGCGCGTCGGGCACGCGGTAGTCCAGCGCGCCGTGGATGACGAGCGTGGGCGTGCTCATCGTGCCGGCATAGGCATGCGGGCTCTGGCTGTTCACGCTGGCCATGTCGTCCCAGTACCAGGCGCCCAGTTCCTTGGCGTGCCAGGTGTAGGCGTCATCGGCAAACATGCCCACCCAATCGAAGCAGCCGGCATGGCACACATAGGCCTGGTAGCGGCCTGCTGGTACGTGTGCATTCATCCACGCCACCATGAAGCCGCCATAACTGCCGCCGGTGGCAAACACACGCTGCGGGTCGGCCCAGCTGTGCCCGAGCAGCCAGTCGGTGCCGGCTTCCACGTCCTGCAGTTCAAGCTCGCCCCAGCGATGGGTGATGCTGTCCAGGAACGCATAGCCGAAGCCGCTGCTGCCGTGGTAATTCACGCTGGCCACCACATAGCCCTGCGCGGCGAAGACCTGCAGGTTCCAGCGGTAGTGCCAGTTGTCGCCCGGGCCGGTGTGCGGGCCGCCGTGGATGCTGTGCATC
>JBBSCV010000179.1:0-8514 GCA_038249925.1 Burkholderiales bacterium | reverse complement strand
TTCGGCGTGCCGGTGCGCGAGGCCAGGCAAGACACCAGCGCGTCGAAGTGTTCGCCGCGCAGGCCGTCACGCGCCAGCGACGCCGGATCGGTGACCACGCCGGTGCGCACGGTGGCGCCGGGGAAAAGCCGGGTGCTGTCTTCGGCCGCTTTGTCTTTAACCGCGCCATCTTTGGACGCGCTGTGTTTGGACGCGCTGTGTTTGGCAGTTCCTGGGCGCACGAAACACACCACCTCGTGGCCCTGGCGCAGCAGCGCGCGCACGGTGGCGCGGCCGATGGTGCCGGTGGCACCGATCATGAAGACACGCACGGGGCTCAGGCCCGCCAGTCGATCATCATCTTCAGGCACTGCGGGTCGCCGAACGCCACCTTGTAGGCCTCTTGTGCCTGGCCCGGGTTCATCGTGTGCGTGATCAAACCGTCCAGCGACAGCTTGCCCTGTTCCACCAGCGCCGTCACCGCCAGCAGGTCGTGCTTCTTCCATTGCGCGGCGATGCGCAGCGTGGCTTCGCGCATGAAGGCCGGCGCGAAGGCGAAGCTGAGGTCGTGCTTGTAGAAACCCGCCAGCACCACCTCGCCACCGGGGGCCAGACGCATGATCAGCTTGTTCAGGATGCTGCCGTCGCCGCTGACGTCATACACAGCCTGGTAGTTCTTGCGTGTGTCCTCGTCGGGGTGGATGCAGGCGTAGCCTTCCGCGCCCTCGCGGCGCACGGGCTGCGTCTCCCACACCGTGGGTGCGGGCCAGCCCAGCGCCAGGCAGATGCGGGCCAGCAGCCGCCCCATCACGCCGTGCCCGACGATGAGGTCGGGCGGCACCATGGGCTGCTTGGCGCCACCCATCGCCACCGTGTGATAACAAGTGGCGGCCAGCGCCAGCAGCACGGCCTTCGGGCCCAGTTCGGGCGCCACCACGACCACGCGGTCGTGCGCCACGATCAGGTGCGAACCGGCGCCGCCGAAGATGTTGCGCACGCCCTGGAAGCTGTAGGAACCGGGGATGAAGACGTGGCTGCCGACGGCCACTTCGGCCTTCGGGCCGGCGCGCACCACGGTGCCCACGGTCTCGTAGCCGGGCACCAGCGGGTATCCCAGGCCGGGGAAGGGTGGCATGGTGCCGTCCCACAGCAGGCGTTCGGTGCCGGTGCTGATGCCGCTGTGGCTGACCGCCACCTCGAGGTCGGCGTCGTCGAAGGCTTTCAATTCCAGGGTCTGCACGGAAAGCGTCTGCGGGGCGTCGAAGACGATGGCCTGGGCGTGGGTGGTGGTCATGGGCGAGTACAGCAAGTGGGTTGGGGAGAGGTTCGGGGTTGATGCGATGCTAGTGCCCGCAGGGGCCGGGCCAGAATCAGGGGATGTCTCAGTTCCCTGCGTCGACTTCTTCTCCACCTTCCATCCCGTCCTCCATGCAGCCTTCCCCCACACCCGCCAACGCCCCCACCGTCATCGTCACCGGCGCCTCCTCGGGCGTCGGCCTTTACGCTGCGAAATCACTGGCCGAGCGCGGCTGGTTCGTCGTGATGGCCTGCCGCGACCTGGAAAAGGCCGCGAAGGCCGCGCAGGCGCTGGGCATCCCGGCTTCGCAGCACGTCATCCTGGAAATCGACCTTGGCGTGCAAGACAGCGTGCACCGCTTCGTCGACAGCTTCCGGCAGCTCAACCGGCCGCTGAACGTGCTGTTGAACAACGCCGCCGTCTACCTGCCGCGGCTGAAGGCGCCGCAGCGTTCGCCCGAGGGCTACGAGATCAGTGTGGCCACCAACCACTTCGGCCACTTCCTGCTGAGCCTGCTGCTGATGCAAGACCTGAAGCGCGCCGGCGGTGCGCGGCCGGGCGAACCGGCGCGGCTCATCACGCTCGGTACCGTGACGGCCAATTCCGAGGAATTCGGCGGCAAGGTGCCCATTCCCGCGCCGGCCGATCTCGGCAACCTGGCCGGCCTGGAGGCCGGCTTCAAGGCCCCGGTGGCCATGATCGACGGCAAGCCCTTCAAGCCCGGCAAGGCCTACAAGGACAGCAAGCTGTGCAACATGATCATGAGCCGCGAACTGCACCGCCGCTACCACGCCGGCACCGGCATCGTCTTCAACACGCTGTACCCCGGCTGCGTGGCCGACACGGCGCTGTTCCGCGACACGCCCAAGGCGTTTCAAACAATCTTCCCGTGGTTCCAGAAGAACATCACCAAGGGCTACGTGACCCAGGCGCTGGCCGGTGACCGCGTGGCGCAGGTGGTGGCTGATGCGGCCTTCGCGCAGTCGGGCGTGCACTGGAGCTGGGGCAACCGCCAGAAGGAAGGCCGGCAGGCGTTTGCGCAGCCGTTGTCGGCCCGGGCCAGCGACGACGCGCGGAACAGCCGGCTGTGGGACTTGAGCGAAAAGTTTGTCGGTCTGGCATGACGGCGATGGCATGACAGGCTTGGTGGCCGTGGCGCGCCGCCCCGGCGCGTGGGCGCGCGTGTGGGCGCGCTCGCGCTGGTCGGGCTCGTGGTCGCGCTGGGGGCCGGGTGTGGTGGCGGCCCTCGCGCTGCTGGCCATCGTCACGGCGCTGTGGCAGCTGGAAGCGGCCACACGCGGGCTCGACGTGCAGAAGCTCACGCTCGGCAGCACGCCGGTCACGGTGTTCCGCCCGGCTGCGTTAACGGTGGTACCTGCTGCACCTGCAGGTGGCCCCGCGCCGGTGGTGCTCATCGCACACGGCTTCGCCGGTTCGCAGCAGCTGATGCAGCCCTTCGCCACCACGCTGGCACGCAACGGTTTCGTCGCCATCACCTTCGACTTCCCCGGCCACGGCCGCAACAGCGCGCCGATGTTCGGCGGCCTGGCCGACCAGTCGCGCAGCCAGCGCACGCTGCTGCAGGCGATGGAAGAGATGGGCCGCTATGCCGCGAGGCTGGCCGCCGCGAACGGCGGCGGCGGGCGCTATGCCGTGGTGGGCCATTCGATGGCGTCGGACATCGTCGTGCGCCATGCGCAGTCGCAGGCGCAGGGCGCGGTGCAGGCCGCCGTGGGGGTGTCGCTGTTCGCGCCCAGCATCAAGGCCGAGACGCCGCCTGACAGCCCGCGCAACCTGCTCGTCATCGCCGGCGCGCTGGAGCCGGGCGTGATGGCGCGCGAGGCGCTGCGCGTGGTCGGCCGCGTCGGCGGGCCGGGCGCGGTGGCCGACACGCTGTACGGCCGTTTCGAAGATGGCACGGCGCGGCGGGCCACGCTCGCGCCGGGGGTGGAACACATCGGCGTGCTGTACAGCGGCCACACGCTGACGGAAACTCTGAATTGGCTGAACGCCGCCTTCGGCCGCCCGCCGGCCAATCAGCCCTTCGTCGACGTGCGCGGCCCGGCGCTCGGGTGGTTGCTGCTGGGCGTGGTGGCGCTGGCCTGGCCGCTTTCGCGGTGGCTGCCGCATGTGGGTTCGATCGCGCTGTCCACGCCGCGCGTCGGCGCGGTGGCCTTGCCCACGGGGCCGCGCCGGCGCTGGCGCGGCTGGCGCGGCCAGGCGGCGCTGACCCTGCTGCCGGCCGTGCTGACGCCGCTGCTGCTGTGGAAGCTGCCCACCCACGTGCTGCCGCTGCTGCTGGGCGACTATCTGGTGCTGCACTTCGCGCTGTACGGCGCGTTGACGGCGGCCGGCCTGTGGCTGGCCGGCCACCGCCCGCCGCGCTGGACCCCTGGCCGCGGGCTCGCACTGGCCGTGGCGATGGTGCTCGTCAGCGCCTACGCGGTGCTGGCCGTGGGCTTGCCGGTGGACCGCTACATCTTCAACGTGCAGCCCGAAGCCGTGCGCCTGCCGCTGTTGCTGGCGATGTGTGCCGGCACGCTGCCGTGGTTCCTGGCCGACGAATGGCTCACGCGCGACGGGCATGCGGCGCGCGGTGCCTATCTGGCCAGCAAGGCGGCCTTCCTCTTGTCGCTGGTGGCAGCCATCGCGCTGAACCCGCAGCGGCTGTTCTTCCTGGCCATCATCGTGCCGGCGGTGCTGGTGCTGTTCGTGGTCTACGGGCTGTTCAGCCGCTGGGCTGCAAAGAGCACCGGCTATCCGGGCGTGGCAGCGGTGGCCAACGCGCTGGCCTTCGGCTGCTTCATCGCGGTGACCTTCCCGCTCGTCGCCTGAAGTCGGCCTCGACCTACCGCGCCGCATGCAGTCCATCCTGGCCGTCACCATTCCCTTCTTCGCACTGGTGCTGTGCGGCTACCTGGCCGCGCGCCACCACGTGCTGCCGGAAAGCGCCATTCCTGGCCTGAACGGCTATGTGCTGTATTTCGCGCTGCCCTGCATGCTGTTTCGCTTCGGCGCCGGCACGCCGCTCTTCGACCTGTTCAACCCGGTGGTGCTGGCGGTGTATCTGGCCGCAGGGCTGCTCATCGTGTTCTTCACCATCGCGGTGACGCTGAACGAGCGCGTGCAGCTGAAAGACGCCGCCTTCGGTGCGCTGGTGGCGGCATTCCCCAACACCGGCTTCATGGGCGTGCCGCTGCTGGTGGCGCTGATGGGCACTGCGGCTGCCGGGCCGGTGATCTGCACCATCCTGGCCGATCTGTTCGTCACCAGCAGCCTGTGCATCGCGCTGGCGCAGGCTGCGGTTGCGAAAGACGGCGCGGCGGGGCAGGCGGCAGCGCGTGCGCTGCGTGGCGCGCTGTCGAACCCGCTGCCGTGGGCCATCGCGCTGGGCGCGGTGTTCTCTGTCACCGGCCTCACGCTGCCGGGGCCGGCCGACAAGGTGGTGGAGATGCTCGCGGCATCGGCCTCGCCGGTGGCGCTGTTCACCATCGGCGCGGTGCTGTGGCGTTCCAGCCAGCACGCGCACACGCGCACGCCGGTGGCCGATTACCTTCCCGTGGCGCTTATCAAGCTGTTCGTGCATCCGCTGCTTGTGTTTTTGCTGGCGGCTTCGGCCTACGCGCTGGGCGCGCCGCTGTCGCAGTTCCAGCTCATCGTGCTGACGCTGGCCGCCGCGCTGCCCAGCGCCAGCAACGTGAGCCTGCTGGCCGAACGTTACGGCGCCGACAACGGCCGCGTGGCGCGCATCATCATGAGCAGCACCGTGCTGTCCTTCATCACCTTCTCGGCGTTGGCCTGGGCTTTTGGGGTGCAGCCGGGCTGAAGGTGGAATGAGGGCAGGACGAAGGCGCGCTGAAGGGGAAAGGCGCCCGCTGCCACGCTGCGGAACAACGCCGAAAACCGACCTGACATCCGCCGATCAGCACACTGCAGTGCGGCTGACACTGTGTCGATGACGCCCCGCCTGACGACCGCCCTGCTGTCTGCTGCCCTGTCGTGTGCCGCCCTCGCGGCCCCGGCCGCAGCCCGCTGTGTGGATGAAGACACGGTGGAGCCTGTGGCCGCAGCGGCGCAGAACATCACCTCGATGACCCCGATGGCGCCGGTGGAGCCGCGCAGCGCACTCGCCGGCCTGGTGAAGGACGCGCTGGAGCGCAGCCATGCCGTGGGTGCTTCGCGCCTGCTGGCCGAAGCCGCACTGCAGGACATCGAAGAGGCGCGCGCCGCGAAGTCCATCCAGGCCAGCGTGGGTGCGGGCATGGGCCCGGGCGGTTCGCGTTCGGCCGGTGTCACCGAGATCGCCACGCTGCAGCTGCGCGCGAACGTGAACATCAGCCAGCTGCTCTACGACGGCGGCCGCAGCGACCGCCTGGTGGACTGGCGCACGCAGCTGGCCGAGTCGGCGCGCTGGGGCCAGCTGTCACAGCAGGAACAGCTGGCGTTGACCGCAGTGGCGCTGCAGCTGGAACGCAGCCGCAACCGCATGACGTCGCAGGTCTGGCGCAACCACGTGCGCAAGACCGGCTGCCTGGTCGAAGCGCTGGAAACCATCGTGCGCACCGACCGCGGCCGCGCCAGTGAACTGGTGCAGGCGCAGAAGACGCTGCAGCAGGCCGAACTGCAACTGGTGCAGACACAGTCTGCGGTGCGCCAGATCGAGGTGCGTCTGCGCCGCCTGGTCGGCGATGGCCTGCCCGGCACCGAAGGCCTGAGCACGGTGTTCATGGGCGTGCCCGACTTGCCGCAACTGGTGGCCGATGTCGAACGGTCTACCGAGATTGCGCAGCTGGAAGCGCAAGAGAAGGCGGCGCGTCGTTACGCCGAGGCCGTGGCCGCCGGCGGCAAGCCGCAGGTCAGCTGGAACGTCAGCGGCAGTGCGGCTGCAGGCAACAACAGCGGCAGTGCAGGCGGCAACGGCGGGCCGACACGCAACGGCTCTTATTCGCTGGGCCTGGCCGTGAGCCTGCCGCTGCTGAGCCCGGGCGTCGAGCCGGCCACCGGCGCCGCGCGCAAGCGCGCCGAAGCCGCACGGCTGCAGCGTGCCGAAGCGCTGGAATCACGCCGCTTTCGCGTCGCCGAAGTGCACGAACAGGCCACCGCCGCGCTGGACCGTGCACGCCGCCTGGCCGAGGTGCTGAAGAACAGCGAGCAGGTGCGCAACTTCACGCTGCAGCAGTGGCAGCAATTGGGTCGACGCAGTCTTTTCGACGTGATGGCCGCCGAAGCCGACCACTACAACATGCGCGTGGCCTATGTGAACGCGCTGCACGACGTGCAGCAGCTCAATGCGAACCTGCTGACGCTGGGGCGCGGCGTGGTGGACTGGTTGCGTTGAAGCGGGTCAGCAGCCGTCCCCTCGATTTGTTCTCTCCATCCACGGAAAACACCCCATGAGCCAGAAGAAGGTCCTCAACGTTGGCGGCAACAACAAGACCATCGCGCTGCCGCCGCAGTACGCCGGCTTCGAACACCTGCTGCTGGACATCGACCCCACCGGCAAGCCCGACATCTGCTGCGACGCACGCAAGCTGACCACGCTGGACGCGGCGCAGTTCGACGCCATTTACTGCTCGCACAACCTGGAGCACTACTACCGGCACGACGTGGCGGCGGTGCTGGCCGGCTTCAGGCATGTGGTGAAGGACGGCGGCTTCATCCAGATTCGTGTGCCCGACATGGCGGAAGTGTTTCGCCGCGTGGTGGAGCAGAAGCTCGACATCGACGACGTGCTCTACCAGTCGGGTTCGGGGCCGATCATGGCGCTGGACGTGATCTACGGCTACGGCTTGCAGATCGAGCGCAGCGGCCAGGAATTCTTCGCGCACAAGACCGGCTTCACGCAGAAGTCATTGCTGGCGGCACTGCAGCGAGCAGGCTTCTCGCAGGTCTACAGCAGCGTGGGCAACATCGAAGTCAACGCGGTGGCCTTCAAGGGCGTGCCCGACGCCGCCACGATGGCGCTGTGGGGTCTGCAGCCCGAGGCCGCGCCCGCAGCCGAGCGCGAAGCCGCAGCCGTGGCCTGAGCGGCCGCGCGCCTAGCGTACCCGGCCACGGTGCGGGAGGCGCCACTTAGGCGCGGCTGAACCTGGCGCGCCCGCTGCGCGTGACAAAAGGCTTGGCCTCGCGTGCCATGCGCCAAGCCACCGCTTCATGCTGCAACAGCAGGCAAGGTCGGCGCCTGCGCCGTCACCGTTGACCTCGCAGGTCATCGCTGCCGAGCCCGCCTTGTCCTATCGTTGCGCCCATGCGCTACATCGTTCCAACCGTGCTCTTGCTGCTCGCCGCCATCCACGCTTTGCCGCTGCTGGGAGTTTTGGGTGCCACTCGGCTGTCCTCGCTCTACGGCATCCCGATTGACGAGCCCAACCTGGAAATCCTGATGCGCCACCGTGCCGTGCTGTTCGGGGTGTTGGCCGCCTTTCTGGCCTATGCCGCAATGCGGCCCGAGTTGCAGCGTCTCGCCATGATCGCCGCCGCGTTGAGCGTCGGCTCATTCGTGGCGCTGACAGGGGTCGTTGGCGGCGCGAATGGGGCGTTGGTGACTGTCTTCCGAGTCGATCTCGTGGCACTCGGCCTGCTTGCTGTGGCCGCGCTCGCGCACCTGCTTTGGCCGGCGGTCCGATGAGCGGCGCACTCGCCAACCTGCGCAAGCAGCGCCGCGTGAGCCAACTGGAGTTGTCGCTGCGCGCCGGCGTGTCGCAGCGCCACCTGAGCTGCATCGAGACCGGGCGGTCACGCGTCGGTCGCGACACCCTGATCGCGCTGCTAAACGCACTGGATGCCAGCCTCCACGATCGCAACCAGGCCCTGCTGGCGGCCGGCTGCGCGCCGGCCCACGCGACAACGCCGTGGTGGTCGCGTTTCAGCGCCTTCACGCGCAGGGCCAACGCACCTGGTTCCTGCCACGCCAAGGCCGTGACTGGCGAGACGTGTCGGCAGTTCTCGTGCCGGCCTACCAGGCCGATTTGCCCTACGTCCTGCCCCGCCGCGGAACCACTTTGCAAGTGGGACGCGGGGACGGATTGCACTGGACCGGCACTGGCTTCCAACTTCAGTGAACTGCGAGCCGGTGCCGGCCGGGCCTTGGATCGCGTGCGGCGCGGTGCCTGCGCGCCCCCCCCCGCGCCCCCCGCACAAACACCCCCGCCGCCAACCCCACCGCCATAAAATTATGTTGAGGCACCAAGAGGGCCCAAGCAAAAAGGACACCCGCAGCCCCAGCAAACATGTGATCC
>JBBSCV010000178.1:0-8523 GCA_038249925.1 Burkholderiales bacterium | reverse complement strand
CCCGCACTGGCCGGTGGCGTGGTGCTGGTGGCATTGACCGACGCCCTCGGCTTCGGCGTCTTCCTCGGGCTCGGAACCTGGCTGTTGCTGTAAGTGATGACTGTGCGAGGCGCGATGCCCCGGGGCGCAGACTTCAAGCAGATGCTGTGCATCTTGTGCGCATGCGCCACCGATCTACTTTCGGCGATGGACGTCCTGCCTCGGCACATCCTCCGGTCTCTGGGGCTCTGCGAGCAGTTCGCCGAGCGTGGCATCGACACGCGACCCATCGGTGATTTCGGCAACCTCGCCAGCGGGGCCCATGACCTGGTCGGGCATGATGTCCGCGCCATCGGGCACATCCTGCCCTGTGGCGTTGCCACGTTCGCCGGTCCCGGCCGCTGGCTGTGTCGACGATCAGCGAGCCGAGGTCGCCCGCGTGTTCGCCTTCGCCTTGGGGTCGTCGTGCTTTTCGTGCAGATCGGTGCGCTTCGGCTTAAAAACACGTTGCACGACAAGCACTTAGGGGTGCGGGACTTCTTCGCGCTTCGTCCTTTTCGTGCAGATTGGAGCGCTTCGACTTTGGTCCGCCACATGCCGCGAGGCGCCTGGGCAGACGCAGGTCAGACCTCTTTGCTCAGGTCGCGGAACTCCAGCTTGAACTGCCAGCCTTCGAAAGTCGCGACCATGCGGCCAAGTTCGTCCCACGAGATTTCGCGACCATCGATGACGACCATGGGCACACGGTGCTCGGCGTCGGGATCGCTGTCGACGGTGCCGCGCATGATCAGGCGATCGTTCACGTGCGGCCCGTGGTCAGAGTCGTCCAAATGGGTGATTGCCAGGGCCCGGCGCATCTTGCCGATCAGCTTGCCCAGCAATTCCAGTGGGTCGTCCTGTGGCTCCCCGATCACCTGAAACCGATACCCGGCCGGGCAGCCATCGCGCAGCTCGAGCGCATCGATCGCCATGCCGGGCCCGAACAGCCGGGTGCGAAAATGGAACTCGTGCTTGGCGCCACGCGCGTCGACCATGCAGACGGGTTCGAAGCTCACGTGCTCGAAACCCTGCAGACCGAGTCGGCTGGCGGCAGCTTCGTTGAAACATCGGCCGCAGAGCTGCCTGTAGCCACCCTCCATCGACCCGTAGTTCACGACATCGTGGGCGGGCACGGGCTGACGGCAAGCGTCGCAGGTGATGGGCTGCATGGGCGGCTCGATGTGTGTTGGCGAGGTGACTGTAGGTTACGGACGCGGCGCTGCGAACCGATCGGCCACCTGCCTGGCGCGACGGGCACCGTCGGTGTGCAGGTACATCGATGTCGTGGCCAGAGAGGCGTGCCGCAGGTTGTCGCGCACCGTGGTCAGCTCGGCGCCGCCTTCGAGCAGGTGGGTGGCGTGCGTGTGCCTCGTCCAGTGCGGGGTTGCCCGCCGCAACTTCTCGGCAAGGGCCGCGGTGCCTTCGTCCACGACTTCGGCCGCCGTGGCGAAGAACCGCTTCATCACCCGCCACAGTCGCCACGAGGAGATGCCGCTGCCATCTTCTCCAAGGCTGCCGATCAACGGGGTCGACGGGCGCCACTTCGACGGTGTTACGGGCAGCCCCGTTGAGCGAGGTAGTCATAAGCCGCCTGACCTGGCCTTGAAGGTCTCTGTCCTCTCGTCCCAACACATGTGGATGTTGAAGCTGGCTGGGCCCGGGGCTTTCTGAGGCGGGCAGGCGCGCGCTCACTCTGCGGGTGTACCCGTAGACGATCCCGCCGATGGACCGTCGCGGCGACTTCTGCGCCGCTCAGCGGTCTGCTGCCGACTCCGATCGCTGCCCAACAATTCTCTGCTGCCCCACGAAGTCCGGCCATGCGGCGAGAAAACAGCGTTCGAATTCCCTCCTTCACCATCAACGTCGCGGCCAGCCTGTTCTGACGCTGGGTGACTGCTATTCCCGCTCGGCCGTGAACCTGAAGCGCGTGGTGATCGACGAACGCGTGGCCGGAAAGTTTGCGATGTACTGGCCTTCGAGCGTCTGTCCATCGACCGAGATGGCATAGGTCGCCGCGCTGTCCACCTGGAGCCAGTTAAAGCTGCTCGGCCCGCTGCTGTTGACCGTCGCACCAGGGCAGACCAACGTGCGCGTGGACTGCAGCGTTGCCGACCCTTCAAAAGCGGTGAGCTCGCGGTTCGGCGGGTCGCCAATGCCGAGTTCCAGGTCCAGGTTGATGTAGAGCCTCGCACTCGGCAAGCCGCTGGCGTCCAACACCTTGCGGTCGGCGACATCGGTAAAGGCGCAGTCGCCGAAACGGCCACTGGCACCACCGTCGACAAAGCCGGCGCGCGGCTCGAACTGGGCGCTGTCGGGCAGCACGGCAGACACCTCCCAGCGCACCACGCCGCTGCCGTTGATCTGGCCGCTGATGCCCGCGCCGTCGTCATAGGTGGTGGTGGTGGACGCAGTGCCTCCCCAACGCCAGCAGCCGACGTTGGACGTGCTGATGCGCATGGGAAACAGCTCGGGGATGCGGAAGGGCTGCTCCGCGCCGCGGTTGACCTCGCTGTTGCTGACGATGAGGATCAACTCTTCCAGCCTTTCATCGCGTTTGTCGCGGCAGAAGTTCTTCGTCGAATCCGCAGTCCAGTCCTCCACCGGCTGCCAGACCCCGCCGATCTTCTTCACCGCCTGCAGCTTCATGAAGTCGCGGTTCGGCAGGATCGCAACCGGGTTGACCAGCAGCACCGAATGCACGCTTGCGTCACTGAACTTCAAGTGTTCGACGTAGAGGCTGCGCGGATCGACTTCATAGGCGTTGCTGACAAAGTTGTGGGCGTTTTCCAGCAGCTTGAAGGTGGCGCGGGGTTGGCCGGCCTGGTCGATGGGCAGTGTGCGCAGGCGCGTGTGCGACTGCGCAAAGGTGTCGCCGGGCGCCGGATCGAAGAGATTCGCCAGACCGTAGTCGTAGCGGTCGGTGCTGCTCCAGTAGTCCAGCACCTGCTCGGCGCGGCCCAGCCACAGCGTCTGCGCAAAGTCCGGCCAGACGGCTTTCATGCCGCCGTGCGGCGCCAGCGCTGCGGCCACGGCTTCGAGGCTGGCGTGGGTGCGCTGGGCGTCGACGATCTGGCGGATCGTGTCCGCCGTGTAACGCCGCGCCAGGTACTGGAAGAACAGGTAGCCGGCATAACCGCGGTCACCTGCGCTTTGACCGCGGCCGGGCTGTTCGATTGACTCCATGTGGTCGCTGCTGAGGTAGCGCAACAGGTGTTCGCCGGTGCGCGTGGCGGCGCTCGTCTGCTTGTCGAAACCGTCTTCCTGGTCGTAGCTGGGGTCGACATGGTCGGTGGCCCATTGCGCCGTGGCTTCGTCGATCCACACGTATTCGTCGCAGGCCGCGCTGCGATCCACCGTGAACTGCAGCGCGTGCATCAGCTCGTGCGCCACCATGCTCTTCACCTTGCGCCGATGCTCTGCATTGGCCGGCTGCCCAGCCGCGCCGTTGAAGTGGCTGTGCAGCGAATTCACCGACATGTAGGAGGCCGAGTTTTCGCAGGCCCCCGGGTAGGTCGTGACCTCGGCCGCCGTGCCGCCCTGCGACCAGCCCAGCACGTAGATGTCGTACGCACCGTCGCCGCCATTGCAGGCCAGGTTCGCGTCGCTGATGGGAAGGCGCTGCAGCACACCGGTGAGCGAGGCATAGACCTCTTCGACGACGGCCGCCACCGCTTCGGACACGTTCTGCGCCCGCAAGTCGCCCTGCGCGCCGGGGTTCAGGTAGTAGATGTTGAAGTGCGCCGTCGTGCGCAGCGCCCAGATCGACGGCAGCGCGGCCTGCGCGCAGTTGACATTGAAGAGGAGCGGCCTGGCACGGCCGCCCGCTGCGGCGGACAGCGCCCGCATGCGTTGCTGAATATCGGCGGCCTGGCCCCTCGCGGCAGCCGCCGCAGGCTGCCCCAGCTGCTGCGCATGCCAGCTTTCCGCGTAGATGGGCGGCAACAAGAAGGGCAGCAGCGTGTCCTGCCCGGCCTGGCTCAGGCTGGTCAGCCGGCCAGAGACTTCGCGCATCAGCAAGTGGCCAGGGGATGCCTGCGGTGCGCCATCGAATTCGGCTGGCAGGCGGGAGTCACCAAGGCTTGCGTACACGCGGTAGATCAACGCCTGCTCGCTGGTGATGCGGTTTGAAGTCAGGGCCTGGTCGATCAATGCACTGGCCGTGACGGCGCTGCTGGCATGCACCGTGACGGCCGCCGTCCGGGTCTGCGCACCGACGGTGGCGCGAATCTGCGCACTGCCTGCGGCCCGTGCCGTCACCAGACCCGTGCTGTCCACGTCGGCGACTGCCGGGTTGCTGGATGACCAACTCACCGCTGCCGATGCCTGCAGCGCGCGCATCGCGCCCTGGCCACCCACCAGCAGCCCGAATCGCGCCGGCAACAAGCTGAAGGCGGCCGCAGCCGGCGGCGGCGGCACCGGTGGCACGGGCGTCGGTTCAGCCTCGGAACCACCGCCGCCGCAAGCCTGCAGCAGCAGCAGCAAGATCAGCAGTGCAGCGCGCGCGCGTTTCATCGGGTGCCAGCGTAACGGCGCTGCGACCACAGCGGCAGCGCCGCCAGCCCCGCGGCCAGCAGCAGCGCCGACTGCGGCTCGGGCACCGCGGCCAGGCAGTCGTGGCCCGACAGGGCACTGAGCTGCGCGCCGTCGGCAAGCACCACGTTCTGCAACCGCGCCGTGTTGTAGAGGTCGATCTCGCGGCCGTCGGTTGAGATGGCGCGCAACTCTGCGGTCAGCACATAAGGCACGCCGCTGACAAAGTCGAAGGCCAGTGGCACCGTGCCGGTGAAGCTGCTGCGCTGTTCGTCGTATCCGTTGAGCCTGGCGCGGCCCACCGATGTGGGGCCGCCGAGTTCCAAGTCGCCGGAAATCGAGAGGTTGGTGACATCCCAGACCCGAAGGTCGAAGTACCAGTCGGCGTAGGTGGTGGTGGGCTGGAAGTCGAAAGAAGGGTCAAAGAGCCCGCCCGGACCCAGGCTCGACAGGCCATCGATCGTGACCACCGCGCTCAAGCTGCCGTTGCCGCTGAAGCTGAAGACATCGCGCCAGGCGCTGTCGGCTTCGGCGAAGGTGCGCAGGCTGACGCTGGCGCCGTCGTTGCCGCGCGTCAGGGTGCCGGCGACGCTGTGGCTCATGCTGGTCTGCACGCGGTTGATGGAAAAGTCGCTCTGGCTCCTGGCGCTGGCGCTGCGAGAGAACTCCGGCACCCCGCACCGCAGCACGGTGCAGCCGTTGCCGCTGTAAAGCGGGGCTGTCGTGGCGACGCTGCCCGAGCCCTGATACACCGCAACGCCGGGCGCCAGGTCGGTGGGCATGATGAAGTTGCCCTGAATGCCTGTGACGGCATTGCGCACGCTCCAGGTCGCACTGCCGCCCACCGCCGCGCTGCAGGTGGTGAAGGAACTGCAGGCGGGCAAGGCGCCTGCATCACCGAAGGCCAGGCCACCGGTGGAACTGCCCAGCAGCGCCAGCGCGGCGGCCAAGCGGAGAGGCAACGTGAAGGCGACTTGTTTCATGGCGACGGACTCCTGCAAGGGCTGGGACTGGCGCAAGCCTAGGTCGCACCCCATTACGAAAGCCATACCGATGGCCGCCGCGCCGCCCTCCCCCCTATGCCGTAGGGCCGCCTGCGGATGGGGTCTGGGCCTGCGCCTGGAGGCGCAGCGTGGCCGGCGACGGCTCGGCACCCAGACGCTGCGCGATGGCCAGCCGGCAGCGTTCAAAGACCGTCAGCGCCGCGGCCTTTTCACCCGCGGAGATGAGTTCGCGCATCAGCTCGCGCACCAGGTCTTCGGCCAGCAGGTCGAACTCCAGGCCGCGCTCCAACACGGCGCGCGCCGCTGCGCTGTCGCCGCGCGCCATGGCGGCTTGCGCCAGCAGCGTCACGATGCGCTTGAACTTGCTGGCCAGGCGCGAGCGGTACACCAGTTGCCAGGCCTCGTCGTCGCTGCCATGAAGGAAAGCGCCGCCGTACAGGGCCTGGGCACGTTCGGCAGCGGCGCGCGCGGCAGCCGGCAAGGCGCTGGGGTTCGGCATGCCGACGCTGTCCGCCAACTGCTCGAAGGCCAGGCAATCCACCCACACCTGCTGCGGGTTCAGGCTCAGCCGGCCGACCTCCAACAGCACCGCGTCGTCATGGCCCAGCAGCTTGCGCAGGCGGTGCAAAGCCACCGTAAGCGCGGCATGCGCCTTGTCGCCTTCGAGTTCGCGCCACAACGCAAAGGCCACCGTGCCCACCGACACCTCGACGCCACTGGAGGCGATGACGAAGAGCAGCAGTTCCAGTGGTTTCTTCGCCACCTTGCCCTTGAAGGCCAGCGTCTGGCCGTCGATCTCGATGCGCAGGGCGCCGAGCGTGCGCACCCGGATCGGCCAAGGCCATTCGGCCAGGTCGGGCCGCACGGCCGCCAGGCCGCGCGTGGCGATGACTTCGCGCACGAAGGTGGCTTCGATGCCGCGCTCCAGTGCCAGCGCGCATACGGCGGCAGCCACTGCGGGCGTAGCGCGGAAGAAGTTGAGCCAGGCCAGTTCACGCGCGATCTGCAGGCCACTGGCGAGTTGCGCCGTCGCTTCGTTCTGGCTCTGTGCGCCGTCGGCCGTCGCGTGGTGCAGCGCGCGCGCCAGATGCGCCAGGCATGCGCAGAAACGCGCCTGCGAACCGCTGGCCGCGCGGCCCGCACGTTCAAAGAAAGGCAGCGCCTGCAGGTAGGCACCCTGCGCCATCTGCACCTGCCCTTCCTGCATCACCGTCACACCCATCCAGCGTTCGGGCAACTGGCTCGCACCGGCCAGGCGCAGGGCCAGCCGGGCGTGGGTCAAGGCCTGCAGGTGGCGGCCGTCCAGCAGGTCCAGGCGCGAATGCAACAGGTGCCACCAGCCTGCCGGCCGCGGCGCGCGCGGGTCCAGCAGCGGCTCAGCGCGTTGCAGCGCGCTGCGGCCTGTGTCCGCATGGCCGGCGCCGAGCGCGATCTGCGCGTCCAGCAGCATGAGCTTGAGTTCAATCACCGGCAGTGGCGCCGGCCCGGCGGAGAGCCGCCGCTGGCGCAACGCGGCTGCGCGTGCCGGCGCTTCGCACTGGTAGAGCGACTGCACGACGAGGTGGAAGCCTTCGTCGGCCAGCCGTGCACCCACAGCCGGGTCGGCCAGCAGCGGGCGCAGGGCAAGCTCCAGCCACAACACGCCCGCCAGGTCCATGCCGATGTGGTGGTAGCCCAGTGCCGTCAGGCCGGCGCAGCAGCGCAGCGACGCGGGTATGGTGCTGTCGGCCAGCGCAGCCGCGAGCTTCGCCGCGCGCGCGGCCAGGTCGGGCGCGTCGAGCGCCTGGAAGCCGCCGGCCATCAGCGCGCCGGCTTCGGCCAGCAACGCGTCGGCCGGGTCGGCCCACGGTGCCAGTGCTGTGCTGGCGATCAGCGTGACCGCGGCTGCTTCGAAGCCGGTGTAGTCATCGTCCGCGATGCCGATGAACACCAGCAAGGCGGCGCACGCCAGGACCTGGCCATTGGTGTCGCCCAGCGCTTCAAAGGCTGCAGCAGCAGCGTGCAGTTCAGCCCGGCCCGCGCCCAAATCGGCCAGGCCCAGCGCCAGGCCACGACGCAACAACGTCATTGCCTGCGGCGACGAGACCGAGATCATTGCGGCTTTCCTCGAATCGGAGGTAATCGAGCGGATTCTCACGCACCTGGGTTTGCAGGCGCGCGTGCTGCCATGGGCGCCGACGCGCAACCCACCTGCAAGACGCTGACTGATGGCGACTTGGCACCCCGGGCTGCGCCGAGAGCTGCGCCTCCCGCGAGCACAGGCATGAGGCAGGCTACGAATCTTGCGGGTTCGCCCCAGCCAGGAGTCGCGCTCAGGCTGAGCGGCAAGCCTGTCGATGATCATCGTCCGCTCGGCCGGGCGAAACACCCCGCGGACCACCCCAGCGCGAGCGGGCCCCTCCAACCGGGCTCGAAAACACGCAGGGAACTACGCCTCGAGACGGGCGTTCATCCAGGCGCCGTGCGCTTCGCCGCCACGTCACGCGCCCGGCGCTGGCCAACGCACGCGTTCAATGCAGTGCGGCTGGGCAGTTGGTACTCAAGCCCAAGGCCGCGTGGCGCGACGGGACCTCCGACATCGTGTTGTCGCCGCTTGCAGTTCATCCAGCGGCCGGCTGCAGCGGCCAAGCCTGAACATACCTTTGACCGCTCCAAGGCGCTCAATCTCGCTGTTCGAATACCCGGATTGGGTCGACTCCGGCCAGCCATCCTGACGAACAGAAGACCACAGCCCGGTCATTGACGGTCACCCACGCGCTGAGGCAATCCTCGCGTGGTCAATTCGCGGCGAACTCGTCGCCCAAGGCAGCCGCAATGTCTTGGCGCTCGCCCAGCAGTCGGACCGCATCCAGGTGATCGCCGCGTTCGAAGTAGCACCAGAGCAGCGCAAACTTCGTCGCCCGCCAGGTCCGAAGCCCTGGAATGCCCAGGCGCTTTCCGAGCGTCGGTGAGCCGATGCCGCGGTCAAGTT
>JBBSCV010000177.1:0-8563 GCA_038249925.1 Burkholderiales bacterium | reverse complement strand
TATCGCCCTGCGTCACGATGATGCGGCGCAGGTTGGCGCGGTGTTCGCCGGGCACGCTGTCCCAGGCCTTCTCGCCCTTGTGGTCGCCGAAATGCACCTGCCTGTTCGAGTCCCCCGGGTTCATGAAGATGCCCCAGCGATAGTCGCGCATCTTCACGTGGCCGAAGCTCGCCCAGCCCTGCGGGTCGACGCTGACGGCGGTGCGCAGGTAGACGTCCATGTCGGTGCTGCCTTCCGGCCCCATGTCGTCCCACCAGTTGATGAAGTTGGGCTGCCACTGCTCGAGTGCGCGCTGCAGCGTGCGGTCGTCACTGAGGTTCACGTTGTTGGGGATCTTCTCGCTGTAGTTGATGCTGCTCATGCTCATGTTCCTGCTTAGCTCCTGATACGGCTCGGATTCAAACTCGGTTCCAGTCGAAAGAAGATTTCTGGCCTGTGCCATAGACCTTCAACGCACCTTTTTCGCCCACGGCGTTCGGTCGCTGGAAGATCCAGTTCTGCCACGCCGTCAGGCGGCCGAAGACGCGTGTGAACATGTTCTCCGGGCCGTTGAAGCGCAGGTTGGCTTCCAGGCCGGTCAGCGCATCAGGGCTCATGGCCATGCGCTCTTCGATGGCGATGCGCAACTCATCGGCCCAGTCGATGTCGTCGGGGTTGGCGGTGATCAGGCCGAGTGCCATCGCGGCATCGGCGTCCAGCGGCTGGTTCAGCTGCGCACGGACGGCGGCCAGCGGCTCGGCTTCGTCGTAGAAGCGCCGGCCCAGGCGGCTTTGTCCGGTCACCATCAGGTACAGACCGAAGTTGGCCTCGCCCGCGGTGATGGTGGGCGACATCACGGCATCGTCGGGCAGCATCAATTGGTAGCTGCGGTCGCAGGCCAAGGCCAGTTCCAGCAGCGTGCCGGCAAAACATGAACCCGGCTCGATCAGTGCAAACAGGCTGCGGCTACTCACGTCCAGACGGCTGAAGGTGCGCCGCAGCAGGCCGATGGTTTCGCGCACCAGCCAGTGGTTCGCGTGCGCCTGAAGCGTCGCGTCCATCGCCAGCACCGCAGCATCGTCGCCTTCCGTCTTGATGAGCCAGGTGCCGATGTCGAGCTCATGGGTGCGCATCGAAAGGATGGCGTCTTCCAACTCGCGCGCCATCGCCAGCGGGTACCAGTTCGCGCCCGCGGCTTCGATGCCCTTGATGTCGGTGGGCTGCGTTCCGGTGGGTGCCTTCACGGTCCACGTCGCCGTGCGTTGCGCGCGAGTTATCTCCACCGTCACATGCGTGTAGCGCAGCGCGTCGGCCTCGATCGTGCGGACGAGCGGCGTCAGCTCCACGCCCTGCGCGCCTGCCGGGCGGTCGCTCAAGGCAGCCAGTTCCAGCGCACGTTCCTGCACCTTCTGTGCAAACACCTGCGGCTTGGCGATGTCGTCCACCAGGCGCCATTCCTTGGCCTTGGCGCCGCGCACACCTTCCACGCTGGTGCAGAAGATGTCGGCCCGGTCGTGGCGCACCCGGCGCTTGTCGGTGATGCGCGTCAGGCCGCCGGTGCCCGGCAGCACGCCCAGGAGCGGCACCTCGGGCAGGCTGACGGCGCTGCTGCGGTCGTCCACGAGGATGATCTCGTCGCAGGCCAGCGCCAGTTCATACCCGCCGCCGGCGCAGGCGCCGTTCACGGCCGCCAGAAAACGCAGCCCGCTGTGCGCGCTGCTGTCTTCCAGGCCATTGCGGGTTTCATTCGTGAACTTGCAGAAGTTCACCTTCCAGGCGTGGCTGCTGACGCCCAGCATGAAAATGTTGGCGCCGCTGCAGAACACGCGATCTTTTGCGCTGGTGAGCACCACCGTGCGCACTTCCGGGTGTTCGAAGCGGATGCGCTGCACGGCGTCGTACAGCTCGATGTCCACGCCCAGGTCATAGCTGTTCAGCTTGAGCTTGTAGCCCGGCGCCAGGCCGCCGTTTTCATCGAAGTCGGCCAGCAGCGTTGCCACCGGGCCTTCGAACTTCAGCTTCCAGTGGCGGTAGCGCGAAGGCTCGGTCTGGTAGTCGACGCGGGGGGCGGCGGTGCTCATGAGCGGTCTCCGAAAGGCACTGCAGTCGACGCATCATAGTGCATGTATTTCATGCGCGTCAACCAAAAAACGCACTTTACTGCTTGTCGTTGAGGCTCAATGCGTGTCGCACCGCCTTGCGCAACAGCTGGAAAGTGCTGTCCAGCGGCTGCGCGCTGGTGTCCACCTTGTAGTCGGCCTTGGAATAGAAAGCCGCGCGCCCGGCCAGGATGCCCTTCAGGTCTGCCATCGCTTCCTTGCTGGCCGCGATCGGGCGCAGGTCGCCCTGGGCGACGACACGTTGCATGTGGTCTTCGGGCTGCGCTTGCAGCCAGACGGTGGTGCAGTGCGCCAGCAGCAGGTTGAAGGTGGCGGGGTCGCTGACGATGCCGCCGGGCGTGGCGATCACCGCCTCGGCATGAATCTGGATGGCCTCCTCCAGCGCGCGGCGCTCGTAGCGGCGGTAGGCGTTCTGGCCATACAGCGACTGGATCTCGTTGATGCTGCAGCCGGCGAACTTCTCGATCTCGCGGCTGAGTTCCACGAACGCGAAGCCCAGGTCGTCGGCCAGCATCTGGCCGAGCGTGCTTTTGCCCGCGCCGCGCAGGCCCACGAGCGCAATGCGCGGGCTGTGCGCAGCGCCACGTTCGCGCCCGCTGCCGGTGCCCAGCATTTCGGCCACGGCCACGCGCACGCGTTGCAGCGTGGCTTCGTCGCGGCTCTCCAGCAGTTCGCGCAGCAGCAGCCATTCGGGGCTGGAAGTGGTGATGTCGCCCGTCAGTTCGGCCAGGCTGCATTGCAGCGCGCCGGCCACTTGCAGCAGCACCAGGATGCTGGCGTTGCCCACGCCGTATTCCAGGTTGGCGAGGTGGCGCTCGCTCACGTCGGCGGCCAGTGCCACGGCTCTGCGTGTCATGCCGCGGCGGGCACGCAAACCGCGCACGCGCTCGCCCAGGGCCACGAGGAAGGGGTTTTTCGCCTCTGCTGCGGCAGCTCCGTCAGCCGTCAAACTCGCTTGATGCAATATAGTGCTTGACATGTGGGTGTGGCACTTTCAGGGTTTGTGTGCGCACAATAGTGCATCTTTTGTGGCGCTGCAAGACAGCGCCACATGAACCGGCCCACCCGCCGCGACAGGAGACCCCGCATGAACATCCCCGCCCCGGTCGCGTTTTTGCAGGTCATGCGCCCTTGGCCGCGCCTGCCGGCAGCGGCCCCGAATGTCCTGCGGTTCAGGCCGCGCGATCTCGAGCAGCAACGCGGCCCTCGTACAGCATGACGTCAAGCTTCGTCGACGTCGCCTGGCGCGGGCGCACGGTGCGCATCGAACATGCCTTCGTCGGCGTGGAAGATGTCGATGCCGAAGCGCCGCTGATGATCTTTCTGCACGAAGGCCTGGGCTCGCTGGCGATGTGGAAGAATTTTCCAGCGCGGCTGTGCGTTGCCGCAGGCGTGCGTGGCCTCGTGTACAGCCGCCCTGGCTACGGCCGCAGCACACCGCGCGCGGCCGATGAACACTGGGCGCCCGACTTCATGCACCGTCAGGCGCATGAGGTGCTGCCGGCCTTGCTGCAGGCGCTGGGCATCCAGGCCGCACAGCAGCCGCTCTGGCTGTTCGGTCACAGCGACGGCGGCAGCATCGCGCTGCTGTACGCCGCTCAACATGCAGCCCAGCATGCAGCCCAGCACGCGCTGGCCGGCGTGGTCGTGGTGGCCCCTCATCTGTTCGTGGAAGACGAGTCGGTGGCCAGCATCGCGCAGGCGCGGGTGGCCTACTCCGAAGGCTTGCTGAAGGCTGGGCTCGCGAAGTACCACGACCATCCCGATTCGGCCTTCTTTGGCTGGAACGACGTCTGGCTGAGCCCGGCTTTCCGCCCTTGGAACATCGAGGCCGACATCGCAGCCATTTCCACGCCGCTGCTGGCCGTGCAGGGCGTGGACGACGAGTACGGCACGCTGGCGCAGATACGCCGCATCAGCCGAGCCGTGCCGCACACGCAGCTGCTCGAGCTGGCGGGTTGCCGCCACTCGCCGCACCGCGAAGAGCCGCAGGCGTTGATCGACGCCGTGGTGGCCTTCATGCGGCAACATCGCTGACTTCGCCGCCCCCGTTCCGACCCCGCCCCGCCCCAGCGCCGATGGACTTCGCCACCTTCCTCATCCAGTGCCTGAACGCGCTGCAGTACGGGTTGCTGCTCTTTCTGGTGGCCAGCGGGCTGACGCTCATCTTCGGCATCATGGGCGTCATCAACCTGGCACACGGCAGCTTCTACATGATCGGCGCCTACATGGCCTACGCGCTGGCCGCGCCGGTGGCTGCGGCTTTCGGTGGCGGCTTCTTCAGCGTACTGCTCGTCGGCCTGGTGCTGGCCGTGCTGCTGGGCTATGTGCTGGAGTGGGCCTTCTTCAGCTACCTCTACGAACGTGAACACCTGCAGCAGGTGCTGATGACGTACGGGCTCATTCTCGTGTTCGAGGAAGTGCGCAGCCTGCTGGTGGGCGACGACGTGCACGGCGTACCCATCCCGCCGCTGCTGAACTACACCATCAACCTGGGCAGCACCATGACCTACCCGGTCTACCGCCTCTTCATCAGCGGCGTGTGCCTTGCGCTCGCCCTCGGCATGTACCTGGTGTTCACGCGCACACGGCTCGGCATGATGATCCGCGCCGGCAGCACCGGCAGCTTTCAGCGCGAGATGGTGCAAAGCCTGGGCATCAACATCCAGTTCCTGTACCGCGTGGTGTTTGCTGCCGGCGTGGCCATCGCGGTGCTGGCCGGCATGGTGGCCGCGCCGGTCAGCAGCGTCTACCCGGGCATGGGCAACAGCGTGCTCATCGTGTGCTTCGTGGTGGTGGTCATCGGCGGCATCGGCAGCATCAAGGGCGCGCTGGCCGCAGCGCTGCTCATCGGCGTGGTGGACACGTTCGGCAAGGTGCTGCTGCCGCAGGCCGCAGGCGTGCTGGTCTACGTGATGATGGCGCTCATCTTGCTGTGGCGCCCCAACGGCTTGTTCAAGGCAGGCTGAGCGGCATGAGAGTCGTGAACAGCGAACGAGGCAAGTTCTTCTTCACCGCGCTGGTCTTCGTGGCCCTGGCACTGGTGCCTTTCCTGGGCGGCAGTTTCACCGTGGACCTGGTGACGAAGATCATGATCTTCGCGATCTTCGCCTTGAGCCTGGAACTGCTGGTCGGCAGCACGGGCCTCGTGTGTTTCGGGCAGGCGGCGTTCTTCGGCATCGGCGCTTACGCCACGCTGCTGCTCACGCCCAGCGGCGCGCCGGCTTCGCTGTGGTGGCTGCTGCCGGCCTGCATCGCGCTGGCAGCGCTGTACGCGCTGGTGGTCGGGGCACTCGCGCTGCGCACCCAGGGCGTGTACTTCATCATGGCGACGCTGGCCTTCGCGCAGATGGCCTACTACGTGGTGCACGACACGCCCTTGGGCGGCGGTACCGACGGCATCTACCTCGACGACAAGCCGTCGCTGTTTCCTTCGCTGCTGCCGGGCCTGGAACTGCGCGACCCGCTGGTGCTGTACTTCCTGATCTGGCTGTGCCTGGCCGCCACCTTCGCGATGCTGGCGCTCTTGCTGCGCAGCCGCTTCGGACGCGCTTTGCTCGGCATCAAGGTCAACGAGCAGCGCCTGCGCGCAGCGGGCTTCTCCACCTATCCGTACAAGCTGGCGGCCTTCACCCTCTCGGGTGGCATTGCCGGCGCTGCGGGCAGCCTGTTCGCCATCAAGGACGGTTTTGTGAACCCCCAACTGCTGAGCTGGCACTTCAGCGGCGCCGTGCTGATCATGATCATCCTCGGTGGTCTGGGCCACCTGCGCGGTGCGCTGGTCGGCGCATTCGCCTTCGCGTTGCTGCAGGAATTCTTCAAGAGCGAAGCCATCTTCGGCGCGTTCGCCAAACACTGGCATCTGGGGCTGGGCATCACCATCATCCTGTGCGTGGCCTTGCTGCCGCACGGGCTGGTGGGTCTGCCGGCGCAGTGGCGTGAACGCAGGGCCAGGCGTACTGCGGGCATGCGCGCGGTGCCGGCCGAGGAGCCTGCATCGTGAGCGAAGTTCTGCTGCGCGGGCGGGAGCTCACGCGCCGCTGGGGCGGGCTGGTGGCGGTGGACCGTGTCTCGATCGAGTTGAAGCGTGGCGAAATTCATGCCGTCATCGGCACCAACGGCGCGGGCAAGAGCACGCTGATCAACATGCTTTCCGGCGAGTTGCCGGCCTCCGAAGGCACGGTGGAATTGCTGGGCCAGGACATCACGCACTGGACGCAGCCGCACCGCGCGCGTGCGGGTCTGGGGCGCAGCTATCAGCGCACCACCATCTTCCCCACTTTCACGGTGCTGGAGAACTGCCGCCTCACGGCGCAGGCGCGGACGCAGAAGCCGTGGGCTTTCTTCAGCCCGGCTTCGCGCTGCGAGGCCAGCAACAGCGCGGCCCGTGCGGCTGCGGCACGCGCCGGTTTGAGCGATCTGCTGGAGCGACTTGCGGACAGCTTGTCGCATGGGCAGAAGCGGCAGCTGGAAATTGCGATGTGCCTGGCCACCGACCCGCAGGTGCTGCTGCTGGATGAACCGCTGGCCGGCATGGGGGCCGAGGAAACCGATCGCATGCTGGCGTTGCTGGCTGAGCTTCGGCAGGGCCATGCCATCTTGCTGGTGGAGCACGACATGGACGCGGTGTTTCGCGTGGCTGATCGGATTACCGTGATGGTGAATGGCAGCGTTTTGGCCAGCGATACGCCGGAGGCAGTGCGGGGGAGTGCGGTGGTGCAGGCGGCTTATCTTGGGGAGGGGCATTGAGTCTTGGTTGCTCTTGTCTTGCTTTCTCGGCGTTGCGTTGGTGGGGTGGGTAGCGTTGGCCGGGCCGAAACCCCGGCCAACGTCAATCACCCCACCAACGTCACCCACTTCCGCCTGAAGCAATGAGCACCACCTTCCTGGAAGCTCAAGCCATCCATGCCTGGTACGCCAGCAGCCACATCCTGCACGGCGTTGACATCACCATCAATAGAGGCGAAACCGTTGGCCTGCTGGGCCGCAACGGCATGGGGAAAAGCACCCTCATCCGCACCCTGCTTGGCCATGTCACCCAACGTGAAGGCCGCATCGTCGTCAACGGCAAAGATCTCAGCAAGGCCCGCCCGCATGAGGTGGCCCGCGCTGGCGTCGCCTACGTGCCCGAAGGCCGCGGCATCTTCCCCAACCTGACCGTGCGGGAGAACCTCGTGATGGCTGCCAAACCGGCCAAGGCGACCCAGCGCGCAGCAGCCAACGGCAAAAACGAGTGGACCCTGCAGCGCGTGCTCGACACCTTCCCGCGCCTGGCCGAACGCTTCACCCACCTGGGCTCGCAACTCTCAGGCGGTGAACAGCAGATGCTGTCCATCGGCCGCGCACTCATGACCCACCCCGAACTCATCATCCTTGACGAAGCCACCGAGGGCCTGGCGCCCCTGATCGTGGCCGACATCTGGCGTGTCATCAAAGACATCCGCGCCAGCGGCATTGCCACCCTCATCGTCGACCGCGACTACCGCCAGGTGCTGGCCCAGGCCGACCGTGCGCTGGTGCTGCAGAAGGGCCAGGTGGTGCTGCAAGGCAGCGCCGCAGCCCTGCGCGGCGACCCCCGACTCGCCGCCTTCCTGGGCGTGTGAAGCAACGAAAGAGCAAGACACGATGACCACCTCCGCATCTGCTTCCAGCTACCCCGCACTCGGCCTCTGCATCGACGGCCAGTTCATCGCCGCCGAAGGCCGCAAGGCGCAGGACGTGCTGAATCCGGCCACCAACCATGTCATCGGCAATCTGCCCCAGGCCACCACCGAAGATCTGCAGCGCGCCTTGAACGCCGCGCAGCGCGCTTTCGAAAGCTTGCCCTTCGGTCTGGCGAGTTATGCCTTCACCGGCGGCACGAAAAACACGCGCCTCATCAGCGAAGGGCTGGAAGCGGGCATGGTCAGCATCAACCACTTCGGCATGGCGCTGGCGGAGACGCCATTCGGTGGCATCAAGGACAGCGGCTGCGGCAGCGAAGGCGGGTGGGAGACTTTCGACGGCGACCTGAACACCAGGTTCGTGACGCAGTCGAGCTGAATCCCGAACTCGCGATGAGCCCGTCGCCGGCAGTCGCGGCGACGGGATTTCGAACGCAAGCTGGCTCGATGGCTCAGCCGCGTCGGCGGCTGACGACCAGCAGCATCGAAGCCACGCCCGCCAGCATCAGCATGTAAGTGCCGGGTTCGGGCACGACGCTGACGATGAGGGTCGGCAGGCCCTGCGTGCCCGTGCTGCTGCGGCTGATGAAGCGTTTGGCGTTTTGCAGTCCGGTGTCGTCACCGATGAGCATCCAGCCGTGATTGCTGGCCGGTTGCGCCAGCCAGCCCTGCACGTCGGCCATCCTGCACCGCCGCCGCGCTGCCCAGCAGCACGGCGGCCGCTGCCAGCGGCGCCGCGCGTCGGGCCAGCCAGCCCGCGCTGGGGCTGCTGGCGCTGCCGTTCACGGCTGGCGACCCCAC